>DASZVW010000668.1:0-5108 GCA_035546895.1 Polyangia bacterium | reverse complement strand
GGCCGGCGGTCACGGCCGCCGCGGGGACCACGCTGGTCAAGGTGAACACCGCCGTTCACCACCAGACCTTCGAAGGCTGGGGGACCAGCCTCTGCTGGTGGGCCAACCACGTCGGCGGCTGGGGCGCGACCGGGCGCGACGCGGTCGTGGACGCGCTCGTCGATCCGGCGGCCGGGCTCGGCTACAACGTCTTCCGCTACAACATCGGCGGCGGCGAGAACCCGACCCACAACCACATGGGCCAGTACAAGCAGATGCCGGGTTTCGAGCCGACCTCGGGCACCTGGGACTGGACCGCCGACGCCAACCAGCGCGCGATCCTGCAGGCGATCGTCGCCCGCGGCACCGGTGTCATCGTCGAGGCGTTCTCCAACTCGCCCCCCTACTGGATGACCAAGAGCGGCTGCGCCTCGGGGAACACCGACGGCTCGAACAACCTCCTGGACGGTTCGTACGACGCCTTCGCCGACTACCTGACCGAGGTGGTCAAGCACTACCGCGACACCTGGGGGATCACCTTCCGCACGCTGGAGCCGCTCAACGAGCCGAACGCCAGCTGGTGGACGGCGAACGGCGGCCAGGAGGGGTGCCACTTCTCACCTTCGAACCAGCAGACGATCGTCAAGGCGGTGGGCGCCGCGCTCAGCGCCAAGGGGTTGACCGGCACCACCGTCAGCGCCTCCGACGAGAACAGCATCGACGACGCCTACAACAACATGAAGGCGTTCGACGCCACCACGCTGGCGGCGATGAGCCAGATGAACACGCACACCTACGCCGGCAGCATGCGGACCCAGCTGCGCGCGCTGGCGACCAGCAAAGGGAAGCGCCTCTGGCAGTCGGAGTCGGGGCCGCTCAACCAGACGCTGGCCGACGACACGGCGGCCGCGATCTTCATGGCCGGCCGGATCATCACCGACCTGCGCGACCTGCAGGCGGAGGCCTGGGTCGACTGGCAGTCCGGCGACCCCAGCGCCAGCTGGGCCAGCTTCACGCTCAACGACACCAAGCAGACCTGGAGCCCGCTCAAGCGCTTCTACATGCACGCCGGGTTCAGCCGCTACATCCGCCCGGGCGCCACCTTCGTCGACGTCAACGAGACCGACATGGTGGCGGCGGTGAGCGCCGACGGGCACACGCTGGCCATCGTGGTGCGCAACGGCGACGCCTCGGCCAGCCACGGCTTCACCTTCGACCTGACCGCGCTGCCGACGGTGGGCGCCACCGCGCAGGCACTCCGCACGTCGAAGAGCGAGAACCTGGTCTCGCTGCCGGCCGTGGCCGTCCAGGGCTGGAGCTTCGTGGCCACCGTCCCGGCCTCCTCGATCACCACCTTCGTGGTGCCGATGCCCTAGACCCGAGCGCGCCCCGCCTCAGCGGAGCCGCGCCAGCCCGAGCAGCGTGGCCGCGGCGAGACCGACCGCGCCGACCAGGTACGGCGCGCGCGGATCGATCGTCGCGTAGAGCGCGCCGCCCACGATCGGTCCCAGCGCCCGCGCCAGCGCCGAGGCCGACTGCAGCGTCCCCAGCGTCATCCCCTGGGTGGTGGCGCTGGCGCGGCGCGAGGCGAACGCCGGCAGCGACGGCGAGCAGAGCCCGCTGCCGAGCGCGATCAGCGCCGCCGCGAAGAAGAGCACCGTCTTCCCCCAGGGCCCGAACAGCGGCGAGAGCCCGAGCAGCGCGAAGGCCGCCGTCTGGACGCCGAGGCCGCCCTGCACGAGGCGCGCCTCGCCGAACCGCCGCGCCAGGCGCGCCACCAGCCCCCCCTGCACGAGCGCGCTCACGATCCCCACCAGGCCGAACACCCGCCCGGTCCCGGCGTCGGACATCCCGAACCCGTCGGCGGTGAAGAGGCGGAAGGTCTGCTCCATCCCCGAGAACCAGAGGATGAGCATGAAGTTGATGGCCACCGCGGCGCCGAGGCCGGGGACCGCGACCGCCGCCCGGAAGGCGCCGAGATCGACGGGCGACGCGCGCCGCACCGACTGCCCGCGCCGCTCGGGCGGCAGCGACTCGGGGAGCGTCCGCAGCGCCAGGAAGAAGTTCACCGTCGAGAGCCCGGCGGCCACCAGCGCGGGCAGCATCCCCTCCCGCCCCTCGACCGAGACCCGCGACAGCTCGCCGCCGATGAAGGGGCCGAAGATGAAGCCGAGCCCGAAGGCGATGCCGACGACCGCCATCCCCCGCGCGCGCTGCTCGGGCGGCGTCACGTCGGCGATGTAGGCCTGGGCGACGGCGATGTTGCCGGTGGCGACGCCGCTCCAGACGCGGGCCGCGAACAGCCAGGCCAGCGTGGGCGCGAACCCCAGGATGGCCATCCCGATCGCCGAGGCGGCGATGCTCCAGAGCAGCACCGGCCGCCGCCCCACCCGATCGGAGAGCCGCCCCCAGATCGGGATGAACAGGAACTGCATGAGCGAGAAGACCGCCCCCGGCAGCGTGGCCACGAAGTCCCCGGCCCCGAACCGGCGGGCGATCCCGGGGAGAAACGGGATCACCAGCCCGAAGCCAAGCAGGTCGAGGAAGATGGTGAGGAACAGCGTCCCCAGCGAGGCGGCGCGGAGCCCCTGGCCGTCGGCGGCGGGCATCGCGGTGGTCATGGCGCCGTTCGGGGGCAAGGGATGGCGCGGCTCATCGCCACCCGGGCGCGCCGCCACCAGGCGCCGGTCGCGGCCCGCTCGGCCCGGCTCGCGAACTGGTAGCGCCAGTAGACGAGGCGGACGGCCGCCGGGCGCGGGGGGAGCGGCTGGCGGAAGAGGGGCTGCACGGCCGCGGGATCCTCGCACACTCTCTCCACCAGCGTGGAGACGTAAGCGGGCTCGCGGCGCTGGAACGAGAGGCCGTAGAACCAGAGCTGGAAGTCGACGCGCGGCTGGTGCGGCGCCACGAAGTCGGGCGCGCGCCGCGGATCGCCCGGCTTGTGCCAGAGATATTGCGGCGTCCAGAGGGCGTCGGCGTCGTCGGCGCTCGCCGGGTCGGCCCCCGCGGCCAGCGTCTGCAGCTCGGGCTCGATCCGCTCGCGCGTCACCGAGGCGAAGAGGTGGTAGGTGCCCACCAGGCGGAACCGCCGGTTGAGATCGTAGAGCGGCTCGGCGGCCGCCAGCAGGCGCCCCGGCTCGGTGAAGGCGTAGAGCCCGTCGACCAGCGACACCAGGACCACCAGCGCCGCCCCGGCGCGCCCGAGCCAGCGCGCCCAGGCCCGGCGCGACGGCGCGCCGGGCTCTCCGTCGGGCGGGGGCGCGACGGCGAAGAAGCGCGCGGCCGCGGCGCCCACCCGTGCCGGCAAGAGCTGCCCCAGGCGGGCCCCCGCGCGCGCGACGTCGCCGTCGTCGAGCAGGAACACGCTCAGCGCCGCCGCCAGGTAGCAGAAGAACCCGTAGTTGGCGGTGGCGGCGTTGCAGATCTGGAAGAAGCCGAAGGCGAACGCGGCGACGAGGCGCGCGCGCCGCGGCCCGAAGATCAGGAACGGGATCCCCAGCTCGAGCCCCAGGGTGGCCCGGCTCTCGAGGTGGTGCCACCAGACCGGCAGGTGGTGCGCGGTGAACGCCACCCAGGTCGGCAGCGGCGACGTCTCATAGTAGTAGGTCATGGCGCTGCCGTCGCGCCAATCGCCGAGGTCCGACTGCCACTTGGCGATCCCCGACTCGAAGTAGAGCTTGAACAGCACCAGTCGGAACAGGAAGTGGACCAGCGGCGCCGGCCGCCGGGCCGGCAGGAACGCCGCCAGGAACCCGCACTCGAGCAGGAGGTTGTCCCACTGGAACGACAGGAAGTCGCGGCTCACGGTGGCGTACGAGAGGTAGAGCGCGGTCGAGAGCGCGAAGCAGAGCCGCGGCCGGAAGCCGAGCAGCGCCGCCACCGCCAGCGCGGCGCCCACGGCGGTCCCCGCCACCAGCAGGCCGTCGGCGTGGAACCGCCAGAACAGCGTCGGCAGCTCGAACACCGAGATCCGCCCGTCGGCGCGGACGGCGTCCATGAGCTCCCCCACCGGCAAGAGGCCGCGGCTGCCGATGAGGACGCGCACCTGGCTGCCGAGCGACCACCAGGCCGCCAGCGACACCAGCCCGAGGAGCCGGCTCGCGAGGGCCCCCACGGCCGGACCCGAGCCGAACGTCCAGGGCGGCCAGCGGCCGGTCATCGCGTCGCGCTCATCCCGCGCTCAGGTGTGGGGGACGAGCCGCCCGCCGGCGCGCAGCGCGTCCCGCGCCGCGGCGACCGCCAGCGCGGCGTCCGTGCCGGCGCCGAGCGGGAACTCCTCGCGCCGGCCCCGCAGCACCTCCAGCGTCGCCCGCACCGAGGCCGCCAGCGCGGCGAGGTCGTAGCCCCCCTCGAGCAGCAGCACCAGCTTGCCGCCGCAGGCGCTCTCGGCGAGCCGCGCCAGCGCCGAGGCCATCGCCGCGAACCCCCGCTCGGTCACCCCCATCTCGGCGAGCGGATCGCGCGCGTGGGCGTCGAACCCGGCCGACACGATCACCAGGTCGGGCGCGAACGCCCGCCCCACCGGCAGGAACAGGTCGTGGAAGACGGCGCCGTAGTCGGCGTCGTCCTGCCCGGCCGGCAGCGGGCAGTTGACCGTCGCCCCCTTGCCGGCGCCGACGCCGATCTCCTCGGCGGCGCCGGTCCCCGGGTAGAACGGGTACTGGTGGACGGAGGCGTAGAGGACGTCGGGGCGCGCCGCGAAGATCTCCTGCGTGCCGTTGCCGTGGTGGACGTCCCAGTCGACGATCATCACCCGCTCGGCCCCCGCACGCCGGGCCGCCTCGGCCGCCACCGCGGCGTTGTTGAGCAGGCAGAACCCCATCGCCTCCCCCGGGCGCGCGTGGTGGCCGGGCGGCCGCACCAGCGCGAAGGCGTTGGCGGCGCGCCCGCCCAGCACCGCCTCCACCGCGCCGACGGCGGCGCCCGCCGCCAGCGTGGCCGCCTCCCAGCTCCCGGGCGAGACGGCGGTGTCGGGATCGAGCTCGGCGTACTCGCCCGCCAGCCGCGCCAGGCGCGCGCGGTAGCCGGGCTGGTGGACCGCCTCGATCTCGGCGTCGGTGGCAGGACGCGGCGTCTCGATCCGGACGCCCGCGATCGGCGCCCGCGCGAGCTCGCCCCTGACGGCGTCG
>DASZVW010000667.1:0-1684 GCA_035546895.1 Polyangia bacterium | reverse complement strand
CGCCTGGACGAGATCGCGGGCATCGACCATTTCGGCGCGCCCGGGCGCACCGAGGTCGAAGCGTTGCTCCGGGCCGGCGAAAAGCAGCTCCGGCCGCTCCCCGCCGCGGCGCCGGGCGCCGCGCCCGAGCTCCCGTCCTTGCGGCAGGTCCGCGGCCGTACCTGGGTCACGCGCAAGGGGATCCACGTCGATCGAATCGCCAGCGCCTGGCTCATCAGGCGGTTCATCGATCCGGCGGCCCGGCTCGAGTACGTCGAGGCGGCGGGCTACCGGCCGGCGGCCGGCGAGCTGCGCTTCGACATGTTCGACGCCGAGTTCACCCACGAGGGCGATCTCTGTACCTTCGAGGTGCTGCTCGCCCGTTGGGGCGGCGACGATCCCGCGCTCCGGCACATCGCCGAGATGGTCCACGACGTCGACCTGCGCGACGGAAAGTTCGGCCACCAGGAGACCGGGGGCTTCACGTCGCTCATCACGGGCATCTGCCTCGAGCACCGCGCGGACCAGGCACGCCTCGAGGCCGGGCGCGTGGTGCTCGACGCGCTTTACCGCGCGCTGCAACAACGCAACCGGAGGTGACGGCGTGTCCGCTGTGCCGTTCCAGGATCGTCCTCGCACGAAACGACGCCGCCTGCTGCTGGGCGCGTTGAGCCTGGCGGCGGCGCTCGCGGGCTCGGGCGCCGCGCGCGCGCAGTCGCCGGAGCTGTCGATGCGCGAGTTCGCCTCGGGGCAGATCAAGAAGGGGGTGCGGGCGATCGGCTTCGGCGGCGACGGCGCGACCTGGGGGAACTACGGCCTCGTCTACCGGGACGCCACCACCGCGCTGGCCGACGTGGGGGTGACCGGCTATACGGACGGCAACCTGTTCTCGTTCACGGCGGTGGGGGCCACCACGCCGCCGCTCTGGCACGGTCTGGCCGTCTACCTCATCGCGCTCTCGCAGCACGCCGATGACCTCCATCTCTCGCTCGCCTCGCCCGGGCTGGGGCCGGCGGCGCGGCCGATGATCGGCAGCGGCGCCGACCAGGCGGTGTTCAGCAAGATCGCGGCGCCGCTCGGGCACGGCGTCTCCGCGGGGGTCATGCTGGCCTACGAGCTGTCACAGTTCGACGCCGCGACGGCGGCCGGAGATCCCGCGCCCGCCGCCGTCCACTACGCGACCCGCTGGCGGCCGTCGGGCGGCTTCGGGATCGCCTGGCAGCCCGATCCGCGGGTGCTGGTGGGGACCCGCGTGATCCTGAACCACGACGAGGAGGTGCGGACCGACGCGCTGGGCACCACCGAGGGGCTGGCCCGCAGCTACGAGCTCCGGCTGGGCGGGTCGGTCCTCCCCTGGTCGGGCGGCGTCGTCGACCTCGGCGGCACCGAGCTCTACCGCAAGAATGGCCTCACCGGGGTGGTCACCACCGCCCTGCACCCGAACGTGGGGATCGAGCAGGCGCTGCTGGCGAACGCGGTGGTGTTGCGCGCGGGCGTCGACGAGACGTCGTACGGCGCCGGGATCACCTTGCGGCGGCGGCCGCTGCGGCTCGACCTCGCCTACGTCTACGACCTCGGGCGCGCCCGGGTGGGGACGCTGTTCGGGACCACCAGCAACTCGGTGCTGGCGACGCTGACCTTCGACATGGGGTGGCGGCCGGCGGCGGCGCCCGCGCCGGGGCAGCCCCCGCCGGCGGGCCGGTGA
>DASZVW010000666.1:0-1633 GCA_035546895.1 Polyangia bacterium | reverse complement strand
TGGTCCGCAGCCTGCCGTTCGCGGGCGGCGGCGAGATCGGCCTCTTCGCCGATCCCGACGGCAACGTGCTCGGCCTCTGGAAGCGCACGGACGCCGCCGCCCCGGCGCCGGCCGCGCCCGCCGCGAAGGCCGCCCCGACCCCCAAGCCCGCGGCCGCGCCCAAGCCGCCGGCCAAGGCGCCCAAGCCCGCAGCCAAGAAGCCCCCCAAAAAGAAGTAACCGCGGGATCGCGGTCAGAGCCAGCGGCGGAGGCTGTAGGCGAGGCGCTCGATGAGGCGCACGAGCCAGCCGCGCTTGCCGAACCCCTCGACCGTCACCTCCTCGCTGGCGGCCATGTCGGAGACCAGCATGGTCCCCACCTCCGCCGCCGTCGGCGGGTCGACGACGTTGACCACCAGCTCGAGGTTGTAGGCCAGCGACCGGTGGTCGAAGTTGTAGCTGCCGATCGACACGAACGCGTCGTCGACCATCAGCGCCTTGGTGTGGGTGACGACCTGGCTGCGGAAGATCCGGGCCGCCGCCGCCAGGAGCTGCGGGAAGATCGCCCGGGTGGCGAAGTCGAGCACCCGCGAGTCGCTGGCCAGCGGCACCAGCAGGCGCACGTCGACGCCGCGCCGGGCCGCCGCCTGCAACGCCCGCAGCACGCCGCGGTCGGGGACGAAGTAGGGGTTGGCGATCAGCACGCGCTGGCGGCTCTCGCGGATGGCGTGCAGGGCCGCCCGCCGGATGGCGAAGCGGTCGCGCCGCTCGCCGTTGGAGATCACCGCCAGCGGCACCGGCCCGGCGGCCGGCGGCGCCGCCAGGCCCTCGGGGTCGAGGCGCATCCGCTTGGGGGCGCGCCGGTTCCAGGTCCGCAGGAAGGTCGCCTCCATGGGGGCCACCGCGGGCCCCTCGACGGCCACCGCGGCGTCGAGCCAGCCGCCGCCCCCCTCGGCCTGGCTGACCCACTCGGTGGAGATGTTGATCCCCCCCGTGAAGCCGAGTCGCCCGTCGCAGACCAGCGTCTTGCGATGGTTGCGCCGCATGAGCGACCAGATGCGCGGGCGCCAGAGCCGGTACTTGTGGTAGCCGACCACGTGGACGCCGAACCCCCGCATCCGCTGGAAGAAGGCGGCCGGCGTCTCCCGGCAGCCGACGAAGTCGTAGAGGACGCGGACCGCCACCCCGCGCTGGGCCGCCCGCGACAGCGCCTCGGCGAACCGCCGGCCGATCCCGTCGTCGCTGAAAATGTACATCTCGAGCGAGACGCGGGTCCGGGCGGCGTCGATGGCCGCCAGCCAGGCAGGAAAGGCCTCGGCGCCGTTGCGCAGCAATCGCACCGCGTTCCCCGCGATCAGCGCGCGCGGATCCTCGGCGTAGTGGGCGAGCGCCCGGAACGCGGCCGACGAATTCGGGGAGGCTGTCATTGACCGAGCCCCTCGGAGCGACTAAGGTCTGCGCCGCCGATGGGTCGCGAAGAGCATATAGAATTCCAAGGGCGCGTCATCGAGGTGTTGCCTGCTGGAAACTTTCGCATCGAGCTCGAGAACGGCCATCAGGTGTTGGCGCACCTCGGGGGCAAGCTGCGCAAGCATCGTATCCGCGTGGTGCTCGGCGACAAGGTCACCGTCGCGCTCACCCCGTACGACCCCACC
>DASZVW010000665.1:0-4196 GCA_035546895.1 Polyangia bacterium | reverse complement strand
GGAAGGCCGACAGCGTGCCGTCGTCGGTCATGGCCGGCGGCGGCGCGCGCGGTGGGGGGCTGGAGCGCGTCGCGCGCGGAGCGAGAGGAGCGCCAACAAGAGCAGGGCCCCGGCGGCGGCGGGAGGTCGGGCGGCGCCGGCGTCGCAGCTGCAGCCGCTCGAGCCCGAGGTGTCGCCGTTCCGATCGCCCCCCGCGCCGGTGGTGCCGCCCGCGCCCGTCGCGCCGGCCGCGCCGGTGGTCCCGCCGGAGCCGGGGCTTCCGCCGGTGCCGGTGGCCGAAGCGCCGCCGGTGCCGCTGGCGCCGGCGCTGCCGGTCGTGCCGCTCGAGCAGGACGAGGCGGGCGCGGTCGCCACGTAGTCGGCGCTGCAGCTGGCGCTGCCGACCGGGATGTCGTACGCGCCGTTAGTCGGGTAGGTGACGGCGGCGCCGCCCGCGTCCTGCGCCGAGATGTAGTAGGTGTGGCAGCCGGCGGCCAGCGTGGCGGTCGCCTTGTAGGTGGCGTTGAGCTTGTCGTTCCCGAGCTCGCGGGTCATCGGCGTGCAGGCGCCGTCGATGACGACGTCGATGGCGGCCGGCGCGCCCAGCGTGGGGTCGTTCCAGGTCGCGTAGAAGGTGAAGCTGCCGGCGGCGCCGCTGGCCGGGGAGACGGCGGCGGTCGGGAGCTTGGGGATGGAGGCGTTCTTCATGTTGCCCGAGTCGGAGACGTCGAAGGGCGAGAAGCACTCCTTGGTGCCGGTGGCGTGGCCGTAGCCCATGGTGTTCGAGGTGATCCCCTGGTCGGTCAGGTTCATGCGGTGGCCGTCGGCGCCGGCCGCCTCGTCCATCCAGCCGTCGACGGTGGCGATCGGGTCGGGGTAGCCGGCGGCGGCGACCTCGCCGTTGGCGCTGATGCCGCTGCCGCTGGTGAAGTAGCCGATGCGCACGAACGGATCGGTCCCGCAGCTGTTCTCGGCCGCCACCTGGGCGCACATGGCGCAGGTCGAGGGGATGGGGGTCGCGCAGGCGCAGCTCGGATCGCCGGTGCAGCCGCTGGTCCCCACGTCGGTGTTGAGCGTGCAGGGCGAGCTGTGCATCAAGGTGACGTCGCCCAGCTCCAGGTTGGTGGCGTGGAAGCGCGCCGACTTGTTGAGCGCCAGCGACCAGATGACCGGCGGGCGCGCCGGGTAGCTGGCGGAGCTGGCCCCCTTGACGGTCTCGGGATCCGAGCGGGCGCGGTTGATCGCCATCAGCCCCAGGCGCTCCAGCGCCGAGGGGAAGCCGTTCATCGGCTCGCCCACGGCCTCTTCGACCTGGGTGACCGAGGGGTCGGCGGGCGCCAGGCACCCGGCCGCGACCAAGCAGAGACCGACGACGAGGCGGCGCATCCGGCCGAGCTTATCACCTCCCGAAATCGACGTCCGCGGGCGGCCCCGGGCGGGCTTTCGGGGTACTATCCGCCGATGCGATCCTTGGGGATCGGCTTCGTCGCCGCCGCGGCCGTCGCCGCCGCCGGGTTCCTGCTGGTCCCGACGCTGATCCTGGGCGCGCCGCTGGAGCCGGTGATGGGCTTCATCCAGAAGATCTTCTACTTCCACGTGCCGTGCGCGACGATGCTGTTCCTCTCCACCTTCGTGTGCGCGGGCGGCGGCGTCGCCTACCTATTCAAGGGGTCCGAGCGGGGCGATCGGCTGGCGGCCTCGGCCGGCGAGCTGGCGGTGCTGTTCGGCCTCTGCACGCTGGTGACCGGGCCGCTCTGGGGGCGCAAGGCCTGGGGGGTCTGGTGGCAGTGGGACGCCCGGCTCACGAGCTCCCTGCTGCTGGAGCTCATCATGATCGCCTACCTGCTGGCGCGGCGGTACGGCGGGCCGGCGGGGCGGCGGCTGTCGGCGGCGCTGGCGCTGTTCGCGGCCATCGACGTGCCGCTGGTCTACAAGAGCGTCGACATCTGGCGGACGGTCCACCCGCGCACCACGGTGGTCCCCACGCTCGATCCCCGCATGCGCCCCGCGTTCTGGAGCGCCTTCGCGCTCATGCTGCTGGTCTGGTCGCTGCTCCTCGCCCTCCGGGTGCGCCTGGAGGCCGCGCGGGCCGAGCTGGCGGCGCTGGAGCTGGAGACCGAAGACCTGCTGGAGGCCGCCTCATGAAGACCAAGCTCCGCGCGCTCTACGCCCTCCTGGCGGGCGCCCTCTGCTGGCTGGCGCCGGCGCTCGCCGCCGCGCAGGAGTTCGAGAAGGTGAGCGGCGCCCTGCACGAGGAGCTGCCGGCCGGCCGCTTCGTCGCCATCGCCTACGGGTTCATCTGGATCGCGGTGCTCGTCTACGTGGTCTCCATCGCGCGCGGACTGGGGCGGGTGCGCAAGCAGCTCGGCGACCTCAAGGAGAAGATCGACCGCGCGGGTCCGCGTCCATGATCCTGGCGCTCGGCATCGGCGTCCCGCCGTCGTCGCACTTCATCTACATCCCGGTCATCTTCATCCTGGGGATCGTGATCGGCTTCGTGCTGGGGGCCAAGGCGACGCGCGACGCGATCGCGCTCGAGCAGAAGAAGGCGGCCGAGCGCGAGGAGCGCAAGGCGCGCCGGCAGGCCGCGGCGGCGGCCGGCGCTTCGGCCCCGGCGGAGACGCCGAAATAGCGATATCCTCCGGGCATGCCCAACTTCGAGCTCTCCGACGAGGAAAAGCAGCTCACTGAGACGGCGCGCGAGTTCACGCGCAAGGAGATCACCCCGGTGGCCGGCGAGCTCGACGAGCACGGCACCTTCCCCGAGGAGATCTGCAAGAAGGCGTGGGAGACCGGCCTCATGAACTGCGAGGTCCCCGAGGCCTACGGCGGCCTGGGGCTCTCCTGCCTGGCGCACTGCCTGCTGATGGAGGAGATCTCCTACGGCTGCACCGGCGTCAACACCACCATGGCCGCCAACATGCTGGGGTCGATGCCGATCATCATCGCCGGCAGCGAGGTGCAGAAGAAGGAGTACCTCGGGCGCCTCCTCGCCAAGCCGATCTTCGCCGCCTACTGCTGCTCCGAGCCGGACGCCGGATCGGACGTGGCGGGGATGAAGACCCGCTTCAAGAAGGTGGGCGATGACTACGTCATCACCGGGCAGAAGCGCTGGATCACCAACGGGGGGAAGGCCAGCTTCTATACAGTCTTCGCGCGCGCGGAGGGGACCGAGCGCCACAAGGGGATCACCTGCTTCGTCGTCGACCGCGACACGCCCGGCCTCTCGGTCGGCAAGAAAGAGAACAAGATGGGGCAGCGCTGCTCCAACACCACCGACGTCATCTTCGAGGAGGTGAAGGTCGGCAAGGGGGCGGTGGTCGGCGGGGAGGGGGAGGGGTTCAAGCTGGCGATGCGGACCTTCGATCGCACCCGCCCCTGGATCGGCGCCGGCTGCGCCGGAATCATCCGCCGCGCGCTCGAGGAGTCGAAGAAGTACGCGCTCGAGCGCAAGACCTTCGGCGTGCCGATCGCGCAGCACCAGGCGGTGCAGTTCATGCTCGCCGAGATGGCCATCTCCTACGAGGCGACGCGCCTGCTCTGCCACAAGGCCGCCGCCGGCGTCGACGCCGGCCGCCCCGACAGCATCGTCTCCAGCTACGCCAAGGCCTTCGGCGCCGACGCCGCCATGCGCGCCGCCACCGACGCCGTGCAGGTCTTCGGCGGCTACGGCTACACCAAGGAGTACCCGGTGGAGAAGCTGATGCGCGACGCCAAGCTGATGCAGATCTACGAGGGGACCAGCCAGATCCAGCGGATGGTCATCGCGCGGAACGTCCTCGGCGGGTAGGGCCGGCCGAGCGCGGGCGCTAGGGGGCGAAGGCCCGCACGAGCGACTTCGCGGCCAGGCGCGCGAAGATCTGATCCTCGGACCAGACCGCGCCGCCGAGATCGATCGCCACCTGCGCCACGTGCGCGTCGGGCGTCGACACCGTCAGACCTCTGCGGGCCGCGGCGGCCCGCAGGACGCCGACGCGCAGCCAGTGATCGAGCGGCGTCGCCGCCAGCGGGAGGTCGCGGAGAAAGTCGTCCAGCCTGCGTCGCTCCTGCGTCGCGAGCGGGGCGCTGCCGAGCTCGGCGGCCACGACGGGGGCGAGCACGACGTCGCCGTCGCTCAGCGCCTGCTCCAGCCGCGGGAGACTGCGGCCGCGGAAGAAGCTCACCCAGACAGTGGTGTCAACGGCCAGCGCGCTCACGGGAGGCGTCCACGTCGATCC
>DASZVW010000664.1:0-4402 GCA_035546895.1 Polyangia bacterium | reverse complement strand
GCGGATGGAGAGCTCGCCGCCCAGCCGCTCGACGACCGCGCGGGCCAGGAAGATCCCCAGCCCCATCCCGCGGCCGGCCGGCTTGGTGGTGAAGAACGGCTCGCCCACCCGGGCCAGCAGATCGGGCGGCATGCCGGCGCCGCGGTCGGCGATCTCGAACACCAGCCGGCGCGCCCCCCCGTCGGCCGCCACCCGCAGCGTGACCGGCGCGCCCGGCGGCGAGGCCTGGCGCGCGTTGTCGACCAGCCCCCGCAGCGCCTGCCCGAAGGCGTGGCGGGGGAGGGCGGTGACGGCGCCCGCCGCCGCCGCGTCGACGGTGACGTCGATCGCGCGCTCCCCCTCGCCCAGGCAGTCGTCGAGGATCTCGCGCACCGAGACGCGGGCGAACTTCTCGCCCGCCGGATCGCCGGCGTCGACGCGCATGCGGGCCAGGATCTTCCGGCAGCGCTCGACCTCCTCGCGCATCAGGCGCACGTCGTCGGCGGCGGCCGCCGGGGCGCCGACCGCCACCACCTCGCGCTCGAGGTCCTTGGCCACCACCGCGATGGTGGAGAGCGGCGTGGCCAGCTCGTGCGCGGCGCCGGCCGCCAGCGTGGCCAGCGAGGCGAGGCGCTCCTGCCGCGCCGCCAGGCTGCGCGAGGCGGCCAGCTCCTCGTCGCGCGCCGCCAGCGCCCGCCGCACCCGCAGGAGGAAGTAGACGATGAACGCCGAGGCCACCCCGAACGCCACCCACATGCCGCGCAGGTGGAGCGCCATGTGCCCGGCGTGGCTGCCGGCCATCGGCAGCGGCTGGTGCCAGGTGAACAGCACCAGCGACGAGGCCAGCGAGAGCAGCACCAGCATCCAGGTCCAGGCCGGCCGCACCGTGATCGCCGCGATGGCGATGGGGACCAGGTAGAGGAAGCTGAACGGGTTCTCCGGGCCGCCGGTGAAGTAGAGCAGCCCGGAGAAGACCAGCACGTCGAAGGCCATCACCGCCGGCAACCACCACTCCTGCGGCGCGCGCGCGCGCGCCCACACCAGACAGGCCAGGGTGGAGGCCAGCGCCAGCGCCACCAGCCCGCCGAGCGGCCCCAGCGGGATCTCGAGCTGCATCCCGAACCGGACCGCCGCGATGGTCAGCGCCTGCCCGGCCACGGTCGCGAAGCGCAACCTGACCAGCCAGCCGAAGTTGATCCGGGCGGGCGAAACCGGCTCGACCATGCCGGCTAACTATATGACGGCGTCGCTCCGTTGACTCGGGAGAGCCGGGCCAGCATCTCCAGCAGCACCGCGGGCTGGATCGGCTTGGGGCAGAGCTCGATCGGGCCGAGCTGGCTGCGCATCGAATCGGGGCTGAAGCCGGCGGCGGTCACCAGCACCACCGGGACGCGCGCGAACGCCGGGTCCTCGAGCTGCTCGCGGCGAAAGTCCCAGCCGTCGCAGTTGGGCATCATCAGGTCGAGCAGGATCACCGCCGGGCGGAGCCCCCCGCGCAGGCTCTGCAGGGCCTCGCCGCCGTCGGCGGTGGCGGTCACCTCGTACCCCTCGCTGGCGAGCAGCTCCGTCAGCGCCCGACGGACGTCCGGGTCGTCCTCGACCACGAGGATCTGTGCCGGCTCCGCCAAGGTACCCGGAAACATTGGCCGCCTGAAGGGGTCGTCAAGAGGCGTGCCAGCAAAAATGTACAACATCGTGGCGGCGGGCTCGACCGCCCGAGCCGCCGACGCCCGGCGGACCGCGCCGGGCACGGTTCAAGCTTTTGGATCGGGCGGTCGATGGAACGGGCATGAGCATCGCGCTCGCCCGCCAGGCCCCGTACCCCGTCCGGGTGCAGCAGAGGCGCTGCGGCAAGTGCGGGAAGCTGGTCTCCCGGTCCGCCTACGCCTGCCGCCGGTGCGGGAAGAGCCAGCGCATGCGCCCCCGGACCATCCTCCTCGGCCTGGCCAGCCTCGGCCTCCTCGCCATGTTCGGCGTCGCGGGGGCCGGGAGCTTCCTTCCCCAGGCCCGCCCGGTCGAGGCCCAGGCCGCCGCCGCGGCGCCCGTCCGCCCGGCCCCGGTGATGACGGTGCGGACGCCCGTGGTGACGGCCTCCGATCTGTGGGCCGCGTACTCCGCGGACGCGGCCGCCGCCGAGCGGACCTACCGCGATCGCTCGCTGGTGGTGACCGGCACCATCCGGGCCGTCGACCGCAACTACGAGGGAGACGTCGTGGTGCGGCTCGGGACCGGCGACGCGTTCGACACCGTGAACGCCACGCTGGCGGCGCGCAACGACCCGGCCATCGGCGCGCTCGGCAAGGGGCGGACGGTGGCGCTCATCTGCGTCGGCCGGGGGGCGATGATGGGCGCGCCGTTGCTCGGCGGCTGCTTCGTCAAGTAGCGGTGCCGGCCGGCGGTCCGCGCCGGCGCGCGGCGAAGCGCGGGGAGGCCGCCAGGAGGCGCGCGTGCAGCGCTTCGGCCGAGATCTGGCCGGGCGCTGTGGCGCCGGCCAGGAACGCGTAGGCCAGCAGTGAGCCGGCCGCCGCCAGCTCGACGCGGAACCCGTCGTCGCCGCTCCCCATGCCGATCACGGCGGTGCGCGCCGGGCGGCGCTCGAGCAGCGTCCGCAACGTCGCGCGGTCGGCGGGCGCCTTGATCGCGGCGGCGACCTTGGCGATCGCGCCGGGCGCGGCGGCGTGGCAGCGGTCGACACAGGCGAGGAGGTCGTCGAGCGGCGGCGTGGCCGCGAAGTCGTGGTGCGAGACGACGAGCTGGCCGTCGGGGCGCGCGGCGACCAGGGCCGCGACGTCGGCGACGATCGGGGCGTCGTCCTCCACGTCGGCCCAGGAGGCGACCGCCAGGGCGGCGCGGAACCGCGCCAGGCGCGCCGCCTCGTCGGCCGCGAACCGCCCCCCCTGCGCCGCGCTGCGGATGGTGACCAGGACCGGCGTCCCGCTCGCCTCGAGGCGCGCGCAGGCTTCGGCGGCCTCCCCCTCGAGGCGCTGGCCGGCGAAGAGATCGACCCGCGCCTCGACGAGGTCGTAGGGGCGCGCCGCGGGCGGGAGCGCCGCGCAGGCGGCGAGCGCCGTCGCACGGTCGGCCACCCCGACGATCAGCGGCCCACGGAGCTGTTCCGGCATCGGCGCGGAATTCTAACAGGCGCCCGGGCCCCGGCGCGTGGCGCCGCGGCTAGCGATCGCCCTTGGCGTCGGCGGTGGCGCCGTCGGCGTGTTCCGCGCCGTGGTCGGCCGCGCCGTCGGTCTTGGCCGCGCCGTCGGTGGCTGCGCCGTCGGTCGCGGACGCCGCGTCACTGGCGCCGTCGGCCCCCGCGTCGGCCGACCGCTTCACGAAGTTGGCGCCGCCGCTGTTGTCGGTGCACCCCCAGGCCAGCAGCGTGGCCGCGCCCGCCAGCACGCCGACCACGGCCAGCGTTCCCAGCACCTTGCCGATCGACCTCGGGACGAAACGGACATCCGCCATGCGCGCTCTCTCCTCGGCCGATGAAGGGGCCGCCCAGCAGAGTACGCCAGCTCGAGCGGACGGGGCAAGTTCGCGCGCGGCGCCGCGCGCTACGCGCCCGCGTCGGCGCGCGCGCCGCCGGTGCCGGTCGTCCCACCCGTGCCCGTGGCGCCACCCGTGCCCGTGGCGCCACCCGTGCCCGTAGCGCCACCGGTGCCCGTCGCACCGCCGGTGCCGGTGGCCCCACCCATGCCGGTTGCGCCGCCAGTGCCGGTCCCGCTCTTGCCGGCCGCGCCGCCGGTTCCCGCACCGCCGGTGCCGGTCGTGCCGCCCGTTCCCGCGCCGCCGGTGCCGGTGGTCCCGCCCTTGCCGGCCGCGCCGCCGGCGCCGGTGGTTCCGCCCTTGCCGGCCGCGCCGCCGGTGCCGGTCGTTCCGCCGGTCCCCGTCGTGCCGCCGGTGGCCACGATGCCGCCGGTGCCGCTGGTGCCGCCGGTGGCCGGCGCGTCGACGGCGGCGTCCAGGTTGCCGCGGGCGCCTGCCGAGCCGTCGAGGGTGTCGTTCTGGAACGTCGACGGCCCCGTCTTGTAGGCCGAGTCATCCTCGCAGGCGACGAGCAGGCCCAGCGTCACCACCGCGGCGAGGAGAGCGGGCCGCCTCATCGGACCATTTTAGTTCAGCCGCGGAGCCCGGAATAGAAAAAGGCGCCCTGCCTTTTGAGCGGGGCGCCTTCGTTGTCGTGGAACGTACGGAGACTAGTTGCCGGTGGCGGCGTCGGTGGTCGCGGTGCAGACGCCGTTCATCCCCAGCGTGTGGAAGCAGTGCACCATGGGGTTCGCCGAGGTGTTGGTGATCCCCTCGACGCCCCAGCACATGTGGTACGAGCGGCAGTGCTCCTGGCCGCTGTGGGAGTAGAGATCCTCGCACGCCTGCTCGTTGGCCGGGGGCGTCAGCCCCGAGATGTTCGAGCAGTAGGCGAAGAAGT
>DASZVW010000663.1:0-1819 GCA_035546895.1 Polyangia bacterium | reverse complement strand
CGGCCGCCCATCGACTTGCCCGCGAGAAAAACCGGCCCCGCCGCCCGCGCGCGCGCCGCCGCCAGCGCCTCGCGGTGGGCCGCGATCAGCGCCGGCAGCCGGTCCGGCATCCGGCGCCCGGCGCGCATGTACGGGTAGTCGAAGCTCACCACCTCGCCGAGCGTCCGCAGGCGATCGCGCCAGGCCGTCATCCAGGCCGAGGTCGACGGCGCGCCCGCGCCGGGCGCGAACAGGAACGTCGGCCGCGCGGTCATCGGCCGCACGCTAGCCGGTCGTCGCCGGCGCCGCCAGCGTGGGGCAGAATCGGGCGATGTTCGATCTCGCGCGCTTCCGCCAGGCCCAGGACGGCCGCCCGGGGCTCGCCGAGGCGCTCGCCGAGCTGCGCGCGGGCGCCAAGACGGGCCACTGGATCTGGTACGTCTTCCCGCAGCTCCGCGGCCTCGGGCGCTCGCCGATGGCGGTCCGCTACGGGCTCGACGGCGTCGCCGAGGCGGCCGCTTACCTGGACGACCCCGTGCTGGCCGAGCGGCTGGCGCGCGCCGCCGCGGCCGTCCGGAGCCACGTCGACGACACGCCGCTCGCGCAGCTGATGGGCTCCCGGATCGACGCGCTCAAGCTCGTCTCCTCGCTGACCCTGTTCGCGCCCCTCGCCCGCGCTGCCACGGCGCGCGCGCCCGAAGCGCCGCTCGCCGCGCTGGCCGACGACGCCGAGGCGATCCTGATGGCCGCCGCCGCGCAGGGCTACCCGCGCTGCGAATTCACGACGGCGGCGCTCGATCGCGACGCGCGCGACCGCGGTTAAGATGCGCGCATGGAAGAGCTCGGCGAGACGGTCAACGAGGCGGTCGAACGGTCGCGCGAGGGCGACGAGCGCGGCGATGGGCGCGAGGAGGCGGCCGGGCGCCGGCTCGGCCGCTTCACGCTCAACGCCGTGGTCGCCATCTCGGTGGCGGTGACCGCCACCTGCAGCGCGCTCTTCCACGTCAAGGACGAGAATATCAGCGAGCGGATGCAGCACGTGCAGGCCAAGAGCGTCGACGCCTGGACCTACTACCAGGCCAAGGGGACCAAGCTGAACATCGCCGAGGCCGCGCTCGACAACCTGCGCCTGCAGCGCGAGCTGGCGCCGGAGATGGCGCCCGCGGCCCGCGCGCTGATCGCGCGCAAGGAGGCCGACTACGGCGACAAGATCCGCCACTACGACGCCGAGCGGGCCGAGATCAAGGCGCGCGCCGAGGGGTTCGAGGCCGAGTACGACCGGCTGGAGGCGCGCGACGACCAGTTCGACGTCGCCGAGGCCGTCGCCTCGGTGGCCATCGCGCTGCTGGGGATCACCGCCCTCACGCAACGGCGCCGGCTGCTCTACCTGGCCTGGGCCTTCGCCGGGCTCGGCCTGGTGGTCGGCGCGGCGGGGTTCGCCGGGCTCTCGCTGGAGATCGGCTTCCTGGCCCGCGCGCTCCGCTAGAACCAGGCCTGCCAGCCGCCGTCGGCGAGGACCAGGTGCGCGGTCACCGACAGGCGGTCGCGATCGCCCGAGAACGGCTGGATCTGGTGGAGGCGGTAGCTGTCGATCACCACCAGGTCGCCCGCGGCGTAGTCGACCACTGCGCTGTCGGCGCGCGCGGCCGCGGCCACGTCTTCCTCGTCGTCGGCGCCGTCCCAGAGCGCGTCCCAGACGCGCAGCCCGCCGCCCCGGCGCGGCGGCTGCAGCATGACGATGGCGCTCAGCGCGGGGCGCCGCGCCGCCCGCTCGGCCTCGCGCAGCCCCTCGGTGTCGAAGTGGACGTCGCCGCCGTGCTCCGACAGCCAGGCGCCCGCG
>DASZVW010000662.1:0-4776 GCA_035546895.1 Polyangia bacterium | reverse complement strand
CATCGTCGCCACCGAGAGCGACAACGTCTACGCCTTCAACGCCTCGACGGGCGCGAAGGTCTGGACCAAATCGGTCGGCACGGCGGTGGCGTCGAACGCGCTCCCCTGCGGGACCATCAACCCGCTCGGCGTGACGGGGACGCCGGTCATCGACGGGACCAACCGGATCGTCTACCTCGACGCGATGACGACCGACACCGCGGCCACGGCCAAGCACATGGTGCACGCGCTCAACGCCGACACCGGCGCCGAGGTGACCGGCTGGCCGATCGACCTGAACGCCATGGCGAAGTCGGGGTCGACGACGTTCCAGTCGACGCTGCAGAATCAGCGGGCGGCCCTGACCCTGGTGGGCGGCAAGGTCTTCGTCCCCTTCAGCGGTCACATCGGCGATTGCGACGGCTACCACGGGTGGATGGTCGGCGTCACGCCGTCCGGGACCGTGAGCGCCTGGGCGACGCGGGCGATCGCCGGCGGCATCTGGGGCTCGACGGGCGCCGCCTCCGACGGGACGTCGTTGTTCTTCGCCACGGGGAACTCCAAGTCGTCGGCCGGCGCGGGACCGAACACCAGCTCGGGAGACAGCGACCCGACCAACTGGGGTGACAGCGAGACAGTCTACAAGTTCCCGACCAGCCTGGTCTCGCCGGCCATGACCTCGCCCGGCACCACGACCGACTACTTCGTCCCCAGCAACTGGGTCTCGCAGGACGACGCCGACGCCGACATGGGCGGCACCTCGCCGATCCTGGTCGACGTCCCGGGCGCCACGCCCTCGGCGCTGGTCGTCGCGCTCGGGAAAGACAGGAACGCCTACCTGCTCAACCGCGCGAACCTGGGCGGCATGGACGCCACGCCGCTGGCCAAGACCGCCGTCTCGAACGGCGTGATCATCAGCGCCGCCGCCGCGTATACGACGTCCAAGGCGACCTACGTCGTCTTCCGCGGGGGCGGATCGAACTGCCCCGGCGGAAGCAGCGGCGGGTTGGTGGCGTTGAAGATCACCGCGGCCAGCCCGCCGACCGTCAGCACCGCCTGGTGCGGCGGCCCCAGCGGCGCCAGCTCGCCTGCCGTCAGCCAGACCGACGGCAGCGGCTCGAACACCATCGTCTGGTCGGTGGGGAGCGACAACAAGCTCCACGGCGTCGACGGCGACACCGGCACCAGCGTGTTCGCCGGCGGCTCGACGGCCATGTCGTCGGTGCAGAGCATCCAGACGCCCATCGTCGCCAACGGCCGGATCTTCGTGGCCTCGAACAGCCAGGTCTACGCCTGGAAGCCCTAGACGGGCGGCGCGCCGCTCAGGCGCCGGGCTCCTCGATCCGCCGCTCGATGCGGCGGTCGGGGACCAGCCAGATCAGGCTGACCAGGACGTAGAGGGCGACCGCCACCCAGGGGCGGACGAAGGCCAACGGGACGGCCGTCAGGTAGATCAACGACGAGATCCGCCCCTTCACGTCATTGCCGATGGCGGCGGCCAGCTTCGAGTCGGGGCCCTCGGCGGCCAGGATGCTCCGGGCCAGAATGTAGTAGGCGATGGACGACAGCAGCAGGACCAGGCCGTAGACGGCGGTCGGGAGGGGCTGGAAGTGGTTCTCGCCGATCCAGCCGGTGGTGAAGGGGACGAGCGACAGCCAGAAGAGCAGGTGCAGGTTGGCCCACAGCACGCCGCCGCTGACGCGGGTGGTGGCGTGGAGCATGTGGTGGTGGTTGTTCCAGTAGATCCCCACGTTCAGGAAGCTGAAGGCGTAGGTGAGGAGGGGCGGGAGCACCGGTCGTAGCGCCTCGGGGGACGCGTCGTGCGGCACCTTCAGCTCCAGCACCATCACGGTGATGATGATGGCGATGACCCCGTCGCTGAACGCCTCCATCCGCCCCTTGGTCATGGCGGGCGGAATCTAGCGCGCCGACGCCAGGAGGAGGCCCCAGGGGAGCCCGCCGACCGCGATGTGCTTGTCGACCTTGCCGGTGGCGGCGTCGATCACCGAGACGTCGTTGGACGGCCCGTTGGCGGTGTAGATCGTCTTGCCGTCGGCGCTGACCGCGATCCCCCAGGGGCGGGCGCCCACGCCGTCGATGAGCCGCTCGACCTTGTGGGTGGCGACGTCGACGACCGCCACCGCCTCGCCGCGCCCGAGCGAGACGTAGAGCTCCTTGCCGTCGGGGCTGAGCGCCAGGCCCATGGGGCGCGGGCCGAGCACCGTCTTGGCCACCGGCTCGATCTTGATGTGGTCGGTGGCCAGGTTCTTGGTTATGTCGATCACCGTCACCTCGCGGCCGTTCTCGCAGCTCACGAAGGCGACCAGGCCGTCGCGGGTGAAGACGATGGCGCGCGGCCGCGGGCCGGTGGCGATCTGGGCCAGCACCTTCAGCTTCTTGGTGTCGACGGCGGTCACCTGGTTGTCGGTCTCCGAGGTGACGTAGACGACCCGCCCGTCGGGGCGGACGGTGACCCCCTCGGGCTCGTGGCCGACCGTGACCTTGTGCTTCACCTTGCCGGAGGCGAGATCGAGCACGCTCATCTCGGCGGTCTCCTCGTTGGAGACGTAGAGCGTCTTGCCGTCGCGCGACAGGTCGAACGACTCGGGGTCCTGCCCGCTCTGCAGCGTCCGCAAGAGCTTGCGGTGCTTGAGGTCGACCACGCCCACGCCGTCGGCGGTGCGGTCGCCGGGCGGCAGCTTCGACTCGTCGACGCCCGGGCCGCCGCGCGGCGAGCCGGAGAGCGCGACGTAAAGGAGCTTGCCGTCGCGCGACAGCTTGATGCCGCGCGGGCGCTTGCCGACCGGGACGCGGGCGGCGACCTCCCCCTTGTCGGCGTCGACCACCACGATCTCGCCGCTGTCCTCGCCGCTGACGTAGAGCTCGGTGGCGGCGGCCGGGCGGGCGAGCGGGACGGCGACGGTGGTCCCGGCGAGGAGCGCCGCGACGAGGAGGGGGCGGAGGGGGCGCGACATGCCGCATGGATACAGCAGGATCGGCCGCCGGGCGACAGGTTTCCGGCTTCCGGGAGGGCCCCTTGACTCGGCCCGGCTTCGGCGCAGAATAAGCGCCCATGAAGTGGGAAACTCCGGCCTTCGTCGAGATCAACATGAGCGCGGAAATCGGCGGCTACGGCAGCGATTTCACGGATCGCGACCCCTGGGGTCCGGTGGCGCCCCACGCTGAAACGGCCGGCAAGGCCGATCGCGACGCCGCCGACGCCGCTCGGCGCTAGCGGCCGCTCCTCGGGCCCGTGCAAGTCCGCGTCCTCGGTTCCGCGGCCGGCGGCGGCGTGCCGCAATGGAATTGCGGCTGCGACAACTGCCGGGAGGCGCGGCGCGGGACGGGCGCCGTGCGCCCCCGGACGCAGGAGTCGCTGGCGGTCAGCGCCGACGGCGCCGCCTGGTTCCTGCTCAACGTCTCGCCGGAGATCCGCGCCCAGATCGAGAGCTTCCCGCCGCTGACGCCGCGCGAGCCGCGCCACTCGCCGATCGCCGGATTGGTGCTGACCAACGGCGATCTCGATCATTGCCTGGGGCTGCTCTCGCTGCGCGAGTCGCACCCGCTGACCGTGTACGCGACCGAGAGCGTGCGGGCCGGGTTCACCGCCGGCAACGTCCTCTACCGGACGCTGGAGCGGTTCGAGGGGCAGGTCACCTGGCGCGCGCTGGCGCTCGGGCGCGAGCAGCCGCTGGGCGCGTCGGGGCTGGCGATCACCGCCGTGGCGACGCCTGGCAAGCCGCCGCTGCACCTGGAGACGCTGCGCGCGCCGTCGCCCGAGGACAACGTCGGCGTGGTCGTCCGCGACACCCGGACCGGCAAGCGGCTGGCGTACTTCTCGGGCGTGGCCGGGCCGTCGCCGGAGATCGCGCGCGCCCTCGAGGGGGCCGAGGTGGTGTTCTTCGACGGCACCTTCTGGTCGAGCGACGAGCTCATCGCCGCCGGGCTCGGCACCCGGCGGGCCGAGGAGATGGCCCACTGGCCGGTGGGGGGCCCCGAGGGGAGCGCGGCGTTCCTGGCGCGCCAGCCGGCGCGGCGGATCCTGATCCACGTCAACAACACCAACCCCATCCTGCGCGAGGGGAGCCCGCAGCGCCGGACGCTGGAGGCGGCCGGGATCGAGGTGGCCGCCGACGGGATGGAGCTCGCGCTGTGAACACCGGCGGGGAGACGGCGCTCTGGTCGCCGGAGGAGCTGGTGGCGCGGCTGCGCGCCGAGGGGGTGCGCCGCTACCACGATCAGCACCCGTTCCACCAGCGGATGCACGCCGGGACGCTCACGCGGCAGGAGCTGCAGACCTGGACGTTGAACCGCTACTATTACCAGACGCGGATCCCCATCAAGGACGCCGTCATCGTCTCCAAGTCGGAGGACCCGGCGTTCCGGCGGGCCTGGATCCGGCGCATCCACGACCACGACGGCGACGGCCCCGACACCGGGGGGCTGGCGCAGTGGCTGCGGCTGGCCGAGGCGGTGGGGCTCGAGCGCGCGGAGGTGGCGTCGTGCCGGCGCGTGCTGCCGGGCGTGCGCTTCGCCTGCGACGCCTACGTGGCCCTCTGCCGCGAGAGCCCGCTGGTGGTGGCGGTCGCCTCCTCGCTGACCGAGATGTTCGCCCCCGACCTGATGTCCAAGCGGATCGCCGCCTGGGAGCAGCACTATCCGTGGGTGGGCGCCGAGGCGCTGGCGTATTTCCGCGGGCGGGTGCCGCGCGCGCGACGCGACGGCGACGAGGGGCTGGCGTTCGTGGTCGCCAACGCCACCTCGCGCGCGCTGCAGGAGGCCTGCGTGGCGGCGCTG
>DASZVW010000661.1:0-8213 GCA_035546895.1 Polyangia bacterium | reverse complement strand
GGCCGCCGGCGGACCACCGGCGCCCAGCGCGGCGAGCAGCATCGTCCGCAGCCCGCCCTGCGCCGGCAGCGTGAAGGTCTGGGTCTCGAGCCGCTCGCCGTCGACGGTCACCTCGGCATGGAACTCGTCGCCGGGGGCCATCCCCTCGAACATCGCCCGCCCGTCGGCGTCGGTCTTCTCGGTCCGCCGGCGCAGATCGCCGCCGGCGTTCTTGATGACGGCGCTGACCTCGGCGCCGGCGACGCCGTTCGACGGCATCTGGCGCGCCACGCGCACGCTGACGGTGCCGGCCGGCATGCCGACGTCGGGGAGCGGACGCCCGACCACCTCGCGGAGGTTCGGCATGCCGCCGCCCATCGACCCGCCCATCATGGGCTGGGCGGCGGCGGGCGCGGCGGCGGCCAGGGCGGCCGCCAGCGCGGTCAGCGGGAGGAGAGCTTTACGCCACATTTTTTGCAGAACTGCGCGTCGTCGTCGTTGACCGTGGAGCAGGCCGGACAGGTCGCGGGCGGCGCCACCGCCGGGGCCGCGGCCGCCGCCGGCTTGCCCGCCTCCAGCTTGACCCGCATGGCCAGCTCGCGCTCGATGAGGGCCCGGAAGTCGTCGCCCGCCTCGATCTCGCTCATGAGCCGCATCGCCCGCGTCCGGTAGCGCTCGACCATCTCGCGGTAGTCGCGCTCGGCGATCTTGCGCATCTGGTAGTCGAGCTCGATCTCCTTGATCGCCTTCAGGACCAGCTGCTTCTCGCGCTCGAGCTCGCGCGTCCGCCGCCGCCCGCGCGCCGGCGCGCCGGACGCCGGCCCCGCGTTCCCGGCCAGCGGATCGATCACCCGCACGAACGCCGCGGCGGTCAGCGCCAGCGTCATCCCGCCGAGAGCGAACATCACCATCGGCGGCCCGAAGCGCATCTTCTCGATCACCAGCGCGTAGCCGGCCGCCAGCAGGAGGCCGGCGAGCGCGACCAGCCAGAGCGGCAGGCGCCGCCGCAGAGGGCCGTCGGCGCCCGCTTCGATCGCGTGAGCATCCGGCGCGCTCGGCCCGCCGGGGCTCGTCGGGGGAGGGTTCGGGGACCCTCCGAGGGTCCCTGACTTAATCAAGGTTGCGGAGCTCGTCATCGAGCTTGTCGGAGAGCTCGCCGTCGGAGATGGCCGGCTCGCTGGCGCGCGGGGCCGCCGGGCGCTTGGCCAGGCGGTAGGCGCCGTAGCCGAGCCCGACCGCCGCCACCGCCCCCAGGCTGTAGGGGAACAGCCAGGCCAGCCGGTTGAAGCCGCGGTCGATGGGCGCCGCCAGCGCCACCTCGCCGCCGTACTTCTTCATGAAGTAGTGGATCACCTGGTCGCGGGTGCGCCCCTGGTCGAGGAGCTGCCGGATCTCGATCCGATCGTGCGCCGCCTGCCCGCACCCGTCGCTCTCGCACTCGAGCAGGTTGTGCCGGCAGGTCCCGCACTGGCACATGATGTTGCGGACCAGCCAGTTCTCGTCGACGCCGGTCGGCTCGGGCGGCTCGTCCGACGCCTGGTCCATCTGGGCCGCCGCCGGCGGCGCGCGCAGCAGCACCACCCCGCCCGCCCCCAGCGCCAGCAAGAGCGCCATCCCGGCCGTCCCCGCCGCGCGGGTGGCCGGCGCCGTCACGCCGGCGGTCAGCCGCTCGAGCACGGCGTCGGGCAGGAGCGCGATCCCGGTCCCGATCGCCAGCAGCATGAACCCGAACCAGATCCAGTCGACCACCGGGTTCACCACCAGCTTGAGCGTCACGTTCCCCTCGGCGAGGTCGTAGTTGCCGAGCGTGATGTAGAGGTCCTCGGCCGGGCCGCGCCGGATCGCCACCTCGGTGGTCGGCTCGCTCTCGTGGTTGTGGAAGAACCACTTGGCCGGCCGCATCTGGTCGATCTCCTTGCCGTCCTTGAAGGCGGTCACCAGGGCGGTGACCATCTCCTTCTGGCGGTCCTCCTCGTGCGCGATGCGCGAGAAGTGGACCTTGTACTTGCCGATGGCGGCGTCGGCGCCGGGGACCAGCTTGACGTCGGTCTCCTTCTTGTACGCCGTGCCGGCGAAGCCGATGAACATCAGCACGATGCCGACGTGCACGATGTAGCCGCCGTAGCGGCGCTTGCCGCGGATGACCATCCCCATCAGCGACGACAGCGCGTCCTGGCCGGTGTTCCGCTTGCGCACCGAGACGCCGCGCGCGAACTCCTGCGTGATGGTGGCCGCGGTGAAGGCGCAGAAGGCGAAGCAGATGACGCCGGCCGGCGCCTCGCCGAGCCCGCAGGCCAGCGTCACCGCGATGGTCGCCGCCGCCGCCAGCACCGGCCACATGAACTGGTAGCGCAGGTGCGACGCCGTGGCCTTGCGCCAGGCGATGAGCGGGCCGACCCCGGTGAGGAAAAGCAGCACCAGACCGATAGGCACCATCCACTTGTTGAAGAACGGCGGCCCCACCGTGATCCGCTCGTGCGCCACCGCCTCCGAGATGGTCGGGAACATGGTGGCGAACAGGATGAAGAACGCCGCGAACAGCAGGATCCAGTTGTTGACGGTGAACGCCGCCTCGCGCGACAGCCAGGAGTCGAGGTTGGCGCGCGAGCGCAGCTCGGGCATCCGCTTGATGACGAACCCGAAGCTGACGATCAACGTCAGCACCATGAAGATGGTGAAGATCCAGGCCAGCTTGGTGTCCTGCCCGAAGGCGTGCACCGACTGCACGATCCCCGAGCGGGTCATGAAGGTGCCGAAGATGGTGAGGAAGAACGTCAGGATGATGAGGGTGACGTTCCAGATCTTCATCATCCCCCGCCGCTCCTGGATCATGATCGAGTGCAGGAAGGCGGTGGCGGTCAGCCAGGGGAGAAACCCGGCGTTCTCCACCGGATCCCAGCCCCAGAAGCCGCCCCAGCCCAGCTCCTCGTAGGCCCAGAGCATCCCCAGCGTCAGCCCCATCGAGAGGAAGAACCAGGCGCCGAGGGTCCACTTGCGGACCGAGGCGATCCAGGCGTCGTCGAGCTGCCCCGAGATGAGCGCCGCCATCCCGAAGGCGAACGGGATGCTCATCCCCACGAACCCGGTGTAGAGCGCCGGCGGGTGGGTCACCATGTAGGCGTTCTGCAAGAGCGGGTTCAGCCCCTTGCCCACGGTCGGGATGTCGGTGAGGTAGCTGTCGAACGGGTTCTTGTGGAAGACGATCACGTAGAGGAAGAAGTCCGCGATCGCCATCAGCACCGTGACGACGTAGGGGAGCAGCTCGCGGTGGCGGTTGCGGTTGCTGTAGACCGCCACCGCCGAGAAGACCGAGAGCAGAAAGACCCACCAGAGGATCGAGCCGTCGAGCCCGCCCCAGTAGGCGGTGATCTGGTAGAAGAGCGGCGACGAGGCGTCCGAGTAGTGGTGGACGTACTTGATCGCGTAGTCGTGGGTCAGGAAGGCGTAGAGCAGCGCCACCGACGACAGCCCGAGCACGGCCGCCAGCGCGTACACGCCAGCCCGCCCCGACTCGATGAGCCGCCGGTTCCCGCGGCGCGCGCCGACGAGTGAGGCCACCCCCGCGTAGGTCGCCACGACCAGCGCGATGAGCAGGGTCAACGTTCCGAATGCCGACATGGGGGACCTCCTGCGGGCGTGCTCTCGACGGCCGAGGAGCGCCCGAAGTCGGGCTAACTTAGCATAGTGACGCCGGACGAATGACGGATGCGTTCAGTCCGTCTTCGTGACAACCGCGCCCGGGCCGGATTTCATCCCCACCGGCCCCGGGGTGACGTCGAGCTGGTCGACGATCTCGCGCCGCGCGCGCACCAGGCGCGACTGCGCGGCGGCCACGGTGATCCCCAGGATGTCGGCCACGTCGCCGAGCTCGTGCCCCAGCACGTCGTGCAGGAACACCACGTTCGCCTTGTGCGCCCCCAGGCCGAGGAGCGCGCTCTTCACGTGCCGCAGCCGCTCCTGAACGCCGGTCAGGTGCTCGGGCCCGGCCTTGCCGTCGAGCGCCCGCGTCCCCACCACGTCGGTCAGGTCGACCGGCTCGCGCGCGAACAGCTGGCGCTCGCGGCTGCGTGCGCGGATGGCGTCGATGGCCACGTTGCGCGCGATGACCGCGGCCCAGCCCCCCTTGGGGCAGTCGCCGCGGAACTGCCCGCGCTCGAACGTAACGAGCACGTGCTCGATGGCGCTCTGTACGAGATCTTCGTATTCGGGATCCTCCGCCCCGACCAGGCGGCGCAGCACGACCCGGACGGCGGCGCGCACGTCCTGGATGTCGTCGCTGGGGGCTTCGCGCTTCGACGGATTCATTGGACCAGCCAGGAATGGTCGATCGCTTGACGAAATCGACCTTCCTCAACCACGCACATCTCGATTGCATGAGCCCAAGACGGCATATCGCAGCTCACCCGGGCGCACGCGGCGAACCCTTGGAAGTACGCAATCCGCGCGCATCTGTTACGCGACAGTTCAGCCCGGCCCCGGCGCGCGATTTCGGGGACATATTGGTCGATTACTTTCTCGTTTCCTGTAACATTTCGGTCCTCGCGAACGAACTAGAGCGCGAGCCAGATCTATCTCCTAGCCTCGACGTTCGGCGGGTGAGCCTTTGAGGTCCCCCGGCGAGCGAAATCGCCAATTGGATGGCGCTCGGGACGAGCGTCGAATCGGGGGAGGCCGAAGCAGAAACTCCAACGAACGCTCGGCGAGGTGGCTCATGCCGGCCGGCATGTCGCAAGCGGTAACGACGACGGAAGAGAGGCTGATGGCCAGGTATGTCGGGGGCGACGACGTCGCTTTCCGGCAGCTGTTTGCGCTGCTCGCGCCCAAGGTGCGGGCATTCTTCTTGCGATCGTTCATCGACCCCGCGCTGGCCGAGGACCTGACGCAGACGACCTTCCTCAAGCTCCACCGCGCGCGCGCCAGCTACTGCGCCGACCGGCCGCTCAAGCCCTGGCTCTTCACGATCGCCGCCGGCGTGCGCCGGGACGAGCTGCGGCGCCGCTACCGGCTGCCGCCGCACGTCGGCGAGCTCGAGCTGGAGCAGGCCGAGCTGCTGCATACGGACGAGCGGTCGCCGCCTCAGGAGACGGCCGAGAGCGGCGAGATCGAGGCGGTCCGGGCGGCGGTCGATCGGCTGCCCGAGTCGCAACGGGCGGTGCTCCACCTCCACCTGCACGAGGGGCTGACCTTCGAGGAGATCGCCCAGGTGCTGGGTACCTCGCCGGGCGCCGTGCGGGTCCGCGCCTCGCGGGCGTACGAGCGGTTACGGAAATCGCTACGCGGGTTCCTCGGCCGCCGCGCCTGATCCGGCGCGCGCGGCCGGGCGGCGCGCTCAGGCCAGCGCCAGCGGCGCCGGCGTCCGGCGGGTGGTGAGGGCCGCCAGCGCGGTCGCCAGCACCACGCCGCCGAAGTGGAACACCAGCAGGTGGGCGTCCGAGTGCGGCACCGCGCAGGCGAGGTGCTGCCCGGCGTGCGCCGCCAGCGCCCCGGCGGCGACGATGGCGGTGGTCTTCGGCCGATCGAAGGTGACGCCCGCGCGCCGCCCCACCGCCCAGACCACCAGCCAGGTGAGGCCCGCCGCCCACAGCTCGCGGAAGGTGCAACGGATCCCCACGCCCGCCGCCAGGCCCGCCGCCGAGCCCGAAAGCGCGGCGAACAGGCCCGAGGTGGCGACCACCGTCGCCACCGCCAGCCGCTCGTTTCCGCGCAGGACGGTCACGCAGGCGATGGCCACCGCCAGCACGGCCAGCGACACCAGCGCGCAGTCGAGGTCCAGGCGGAACCCGCCCCCCACGCTCAACTGGAACAGCCAGGCCAGCGCGACGCCGCCCGTCGTCGCCCAGGCGAGACGGCGCGCCACCGCCACCGCGGTGGGCGCCGGCCGCGCGGGCAGCGACCGGGGCATCGACTCGCGCCGCGCCGCCGGCAGCGCCCGGCGCAGCAACGAGACCAGCCGCGCCCCCTCCTCGAGCGCCTCGCGGCAGGGGCCGCAGGACTGCGCGTGCGCCTCGGCCAGCCTCCGTTCCGGATCGTTCTTGGGCAGCGCGGCGAGATACCCGGCTTGATCGGCTACGTGATCCTTCATGAACGTCGCGTCGCGCTCCCTCGGGTCGGACGGCCGCTTCTTCTTACGAGTACGCCGTCGCCGACGGCGACGTTACAACCGTGACCGCCGTCCCAAAGGCAGAATGATAGACGCAATGTTCGAGGAGCGCCGCGCAAAAAAAAATCCCCGCGGCGCCGCAGAATTCGGCACCGCGGGGACTGGGCTCCTCGGGTCTCGACCGTGCTTCGGTCAGAGCGTGCTCGGTCAGGGCCGCGCGGCGGCACCGGACCCGGCGGCCCGGCACCGTCGCACGTCTCTCCTAGAGCGACGACAGGAACAGGAGCAGGTTGTTCTGCTGCGTCGAGCTCGCGGTGTTGAACGCCGACGCGGCCGCCGCGCCCTGACCGGCGTGCGCCTTGATCGCGCTCGCCACCGAGCTGGTCCGCGCGTCGTGGAGCAGAGCGTTGCGGAACCGCAGGCCCCAGAGCGGGGCGGTCCGCATCGCCCGCTGCTGCGTGGGCGAATCGCCGTCGTTGACGCCGATGCCGTCGCCCAGTGACCCCATGTCGTGGGTGAGGAAGTCGGAGAACGGCTGGAAGCTCTGGTTCTGGCCGTTGATCCGGACGGTGAAGGTCGTCGTCACGTGGCACCCGTTGCAGCCTTCACGATTGAACTCGGTCAGGCCGGCGCCGTTGCTGTTGTCGACCCCGCGCGGCGGCGCCGCCGAGTTGCGCATGAAGAAGGCGAAGTTGGCGACGTCGTCCTGCACGTCGGTGATGCCGCCCGCGCAGTTGTTGTCCTCCTTGGCCTGATCGTCGTCGACGCCCGGCACGTCGTCGTCCGGGCAGCCGTTGATGATCGCGTTGGTCGCCGCGCGGTTGGCGCGGTTCTCGACCGCGAAGTCGTTCACCACCGTGCCGGCCGCGCAGCTGGTGGTGGTGATGCCCATCTCGTTCATGTAGGCGTCGGCGGCGAAGTCGGTCACGCTGGCGTGGACGGCCTTCCAGCCGAAGCGCGCCACGTGCGACTGGCCGCGCACGAACGGCCCGTCGGTGAGGTGGATGGTGTCGAAGCGCGCCACGCCTCGGATCGAGGTCGGCTGCGACGACGCGATGGCGAGGATCGTGGCGTCGGGGATCAGCTCGACGAGGCCGGCGCCGAAGGTCGGCGTGGTCACGCGCCCCGCGAACAGGGTGGCGCCCGGCGCCGGGTTGGCGTCGGTCCCCGACTGGCAGTTGAGGCCGGGGCTCGGCGTGAAGGTGCCGATCCCGAACAGCTGCCGCAGCGACCCGCCGGTCGCAGCCAGGGAGTTGAACGTCCCGTTCGAGTTGAGCGTCCCGTAGCGCGCCTCGACGTTCTGACCGGCGCCGCCGATCGCGCCCGCCGAGTGGCAGGCCGAGCAGCTCCGCTGGTTGAAGATCGGGCCGAGCCCGTCCGCCTGCGTCTCGGTGGCGTTGAAGTTCGCCTGCGCCGCCGCGAAGGTGGTCATGTTGGTGCCGGGCAGCGCCCCGCCGAGCGACACGGCGCCGACTCGGGTGGTGGTCTCCGCCTCGGACTCCTGGCCGTCCGGCTCCTGGCCCAGACACCCGATCGCGCCGACGGCGATCGCAGCGCCCAGGGAGGCGAGACTCACCCATCTCATCTGTCGTTTCATCGCGCTCCTCCTCTGTGGATCGCCCCCCAAGGGTGTGGGGACATGAGGAGGTCGAACGATCGCCCCGCGGCAGGCAGGAAATGATCCGGGCGCGTGCGATTTTTGCGCTTCGCGTCTGCGCCGCGCGCGCGTCAGCCGGCCAGCTTCGCCTTGAGCAGGCTCTTGAAGTCGGTGGCGCCCGTGCCGTCCAGCGGCACGTCGAGCCACAGCAGCGCCGGCGTGCCGTGCGCGACCTTGCGCGCGCGCCGACCGACGTCGGTCAACCCGTCCCAGGCGACCTTGGCCTGCGCCGCCGCGTCGAGCGCCACGATCCCGTAGAGGCGCCCCTTGAGGATCATGATCGAGCAGAGTGAGCTGCCGCCGCGCAGGTAGCGGTAGGCCCAGCCGGTGCGGGGCCCGTAATAATAGAAGTCCTCGCTCGCCTCCTGCTTCTTGAGGTAGGCGCGCACCGCCTCGAAGCGCTTGCCGGCCGGCGCCGGCAGGCGGGCGGCGAACTCGGCGGCGGTGGGGGGCGCCGCCTTCTTGGGGAACGCCACC
>DASZVW010000660.1:0-4207 GCA_035546895.1 Polyangia bacterium | reverse complement strand
CCGCCGGCTGCACGAGCTCGCGCGTGCCGTCGGCCGCCGTCCGCAGCGCCCCCGCCAGCGCCACCTCGGCGCCCTTGGGAAACGACCTGGCCATCGCGCCCGGGACCCGGAACCAGCGCGCGCGGAGCGCCGCCCCGTCCTCCTCGACGATCACGTCGAGCAGGCGGCGCGGGAAGACGTGCAGCCGCTTGACCGTCCCCCGCACCAGCACCACGGCGCCGTCATCGACCTCCGCCAGCGCGGCGAGCGGCGTCGCCCGCCGGAGATCGTCGTAGCCGCGCGGCAGCCGGAGGAGCAGGTCGCGGACCGACACCACCCCGCGCACCGCCAGCCGCGCGGCCGTCACCGGACCGGCGCCCGGCAGCGAGCGGACCGGCGCCTCGAGCGGCCCGGCGTCGAGCGGCTCAGCGCTTGAAGGTGAAGCGGAGCTCGTAGTCGCAGAGGTGGAAGACGTCCCCCTCCTCGATCCGCTTGTTGTCGATGCGCATCCCTTTGAAGTCGATCCCGTTGGTCGATCCGAGGTCCTTGATGAAATACGTTCCATTCCGCCGGATGACCGCCGCATGTTTGCGCGAGATGTTGCCGTCCTTGATCGGCAGATCGGACGACTTGGTGCCGCGCCCAATGATGAACTGGTCCTTGTCGATCCGGTATTTTTGATTGTCGAACACCAGGTAGAGCGGGATCTGCGGCTGGGCGGCCGGCGTCCCGTCGAACCCCATCGGGGGCGCCCCGTGGGCGTGCGGGTGCGGCGGCGGCGTGGCCGGCCCGTCGAACATCGACAGCCCGCTCGGCTCCGGCATCCGGGCGAAGCGCGACCGCGCGGGCGGGGGCGTGGGGGGCGGCGGAGGCGGCGGCGCGGGAGCCCGCGGCGGCTCCTGCTGGCGCGGCGGCGGCGTCATCTGCTGGCTCTCCGCCTCCAGCGCGTTGATCCCGGTCTGGTAGCCGGAGAGCTGGGCGTAGGCCTCCAGCGCCTCGGCGATCACCTCGTCGACCTCTTTCTCCTGGTCCTCGGCCATGCGCCGGAAGGTGACCCAGAGCGTGTCGTTGCACTGGAACTGCCGCAGGCTCTTGCGTCCGGGGAGCGCCATCAGGTTTTCTTCTTCACGATCTCCGCGGCCGCCGCGGCCTCTTTCCCGACCGTGTCGCCCGGCGGGAAGCCCTTCACCGGCGAGGTGTCCGAGGCCAGTTTCTGCAGCGCCGGCGCGTCGGGCGCCCGCCCGATCTGCTCGAGCGCCATCACCGCCGTCATCCGCGCCAGCGGCGAGCGCGAGCCGAGCGCCTGCACCAGCGCCGGGCGCGCCGGCTGGCCCAGCTTCTCGATCAGCTTGACCAGCAGGTCGTCGACGTCGACCTTCTTGTAGCTGGCGCTGGCCGGGAAGGCCTCCAGCGCGGGGACGATGCCGTCGGCCTTGCGCGCGTCGAGCTCCACCTCGAAGGCGCGGTAGCGGACGATCTCCTCCTTGTCCGACGAGATGATGCCCAGCAGCCCCTTCTCCGCCTCCAGGCCGCCGATGGTCCCCACCACGCCGAACATCTCGTCGCGCACCGCCTTGTCGGCCTTGGGATCGGCGGCCACCTTGAGCGCGAACGGCAGCACCGCGGGGTCGCGCCGCTCGCCGAGCGCGCGCGTGGCCCGCACCGCCTGCTCCTCTTTGCCGGGTCCGCCGTTCACCTCGCCCTCCAAATACTTCACCGCCGTCGGGCCGCCCAGCGCGCCCAGCGCCTTGGGGAAGAGGTCGGGGTGGTCCTTCTCCTTGGCCTTGATCTTGGGGGCGCGCGCCACCAGCGCGGCGGCGCCGCGGTCGCGGGCCGCCTCGTCGCCCACCTTGCCGAGCAGCTCGGCCGCCTGCACGTAGGGCGCGTCCGGCGTCCCCAGCACGCGGACCAGCATGGCCGACGAGTCGGGCCCGATGGCGGTCAGCATCTTGTCGAGCGAGTGCTCCCCCTGGCGGACCTTGCCGGCCTCGAGCTCCGCCTCCAGCGCCGGCAGCAGCGTGGCGTCGATCCGCTTCTGATCGTCGGGGGGGACCAGCCGCCGCAGCGAGAACAGCGCGTCCCGGTAGGCGAGCGACTTGTCCGGCGAGGGGTCCTTCATCGCCACCTCGTACGCCGGCTCCAGCGACTTGGCGATCTCGGCCCGGTCGTCGGCGGGGGCGGCGGCGAGCACGGCGTCGACCTCGCCCGCGCGGCCGATGTCGACCAGCGCCACCGCCGCCTCGGCCCGCAGCTTGGGCGCCACCGTGTGGTCGGCCAGCGCCTCGTGCAGCCGGTCGGGCCCCTTCTCGGTCGTCTTCCAGAGGGCGATGTTCTCGGAGGTGACCCGGCTCGAGCAGGCCGCCGGGAGCGCCAGCGCGAACGCCAAGATCCACGCTGGCGTCCACAGGCGACGGAGGTGCAGGGACCGCGGCCCGGATCCGAGACCCAGCCGCGACGGCATGCGGGCCATGGAGCGGATGTAACTACGCCACTTGCGGACCGTCAAGGCATTGCCGCCGTGGGACCCTTCGGATAACGTCGCGCCACCTCATGTGTTTCAGTGAGCGCCGGGGCAGGCGGGTCGCGCGGGCGCTCGCGGGCGCCGCCGCGCTCGCCCTGCTCCTCGCCGCCGGCCGGGCCGCGGCCACGCCGATCGACGATCCGTTCGTGGCCGGGATGTCGTTCAGCGGGCCCACCGCGGGCGACCTGGGCGCCATCTACTGGAACCCGGCGGCGCTGGGGCTCATGCGCGGGTTCCAGGTGATGGTGGCGGGGACGGCGCGCTGGTCGCAGGTCGGTGTCTCGCGGACGCCGATCTTTCAGGCCACCGGCGCCCCCGGGGGGCCGATGCCCACCGGCTCGGCGACGGCGACCAACTTCCGGCAGCCGTTCCAGTGGCCGCCGGGGCCCGGCGCCTACGTGGCCGTCGGCTACGGCAGCGACCGCTTCACCCTGGCCGTGGCCAGCTACATGCCGTACCTGGAGCAGATCACCTTCCCCACCTCGCCGGCGGGGAACGAGCCGACCCGCTACCAGATGCTGAGCCTCGATCTGCGCAACCTGGCGCTGGTGCCGGCGCTGGCGATCCGCTTCGGCAACGACTTCCGCGTCGGGCTGTCGTCGGGGTTCCTGTTCTCGACCGGCAGCCTGAGCTTCGACGAGGACACCGCGCTCGACAGCGGGCAGGCCGGCTCGGCCGCCTGCCCGAGCCCCTGCGTGGAGAACCCGGCGGCCGCCGCGCGCTACGACATCAGCTCGGGCCAGAGCATCGGCGACGCCAAGTTCTCGGTCACGCTCGGCGGCGGCGTCTACTACCGGCACAGGAACCTGGAGCTCGGGCTCTCCTACCAGAGCCACCCGCTGGGAGGCGCGGTGGCGGGCGTGGAGGTGGGCGGCGAGCAGACGACGGTGACGCTGCCGCCGCGCCAGGGGGGCGGCCTGGTCGCCTGCGGCGGCGGGCAGTCGAGCCGCTGCGTGTTCGGCGACGTCAGCTACCGGCTCCCCGACCTCTTCATCGGCGGCGTCACCTGGCACCTCCGCCCGGGGCTGCAGCTCGACCTCATCGGGCGCTGGCTGTGGACGCACGAGCACGACCGGATCGACATCCGCCTCACCGGCCCCACGCTGGAGGCCGACGGGATCCCGCAGAACATCGTCCTTTACCGCGGGTTCCACGACGTGGTGGAGGCGCGCGCCCGCCTCGCCTACTGGTGGCGCGAGCGGCTGCGCGTGGGGGCCGAGCTGCGCGCCGCCAACGGCGCCGTCGACGGCAACGCGATCAACGCCGCCGCCGTCGACGGCTACCAGATCGAGCCGGTGCTGCTGGCCGAGCTGCGCCTCGGGCGGAGATTCTGGCTCGGCGCCGGCTACGGAATTACCATCATGCCCAGCGTGAGCGTGACCAACTCGATCTTCGATCCCACCGCCGCCACCGCCTGCGCCGCCGCGAACGGCGATCTGGCCAAACCGGCCTGCCAGAAGCGCGCGAACGGGACCGCCCGCCCGACCGCCGCCGGGACCTATACCAACCTGGTGCAGGACTTCGGCCTCACCTTCACGGCCCGACTTTGAGAGCACGTTCATGATGCACGCGGGACACACGGCCGCCCTCTCGGTGCTGGCGCTGCTCGGGTGCGCGGCGGCCTCGGCCCGGCGAGGGACGGGGACGACCACCGCCGGGGGCGGCGGTCCGACCGCCGGCGCGGCGCCGCCGCCGCCGGAGAGCGCG
>DASZVW010000659.1:0-7343 GCA_035546895.1 Polyangia bacterium | reverse complement strand
CGAGGTGACCACCGCCGTCGCCCGCGGCGACCTCTCGCGCAAGATCACCGTCGACGTCAAGGGCGAGATCCTCGAGCTCAAGAACACCATCAACACCATGGTCGACCAGCTCAACGGCTTCGCCTCCGAGGTGAGCCGCGTCGCCCGCGAGGTCGGCTCCGACGGCAAGCTGGGCGGCCAGGCGGCCGTCCCCGGCGTGGCCGGCGTCTGGAAGGACCTCACCGACAACGTCAACTCCATGGCCTCCAACCTGACCGGTCAGGTGCGCAACATCGCCGAGGTGACCACCGCCGTCGCCCGCGGCGACCTCTCGCGCAAGATCACCGTCGACGTCAAGGGCGAGATCCTCGAGCTCAAGAACACCATCAACACCATGGTCGACCAGCTCAACGGCTTCGCCTCCGAGGTGAGCCTCGTGGCCCGCGAGGTCGGCACCGAGGGGAAGCTGGGCGGCCAGGCCCAGGTCCCGGGCGTGGCCGGCGTCTGGAAGGATCTGACCGACAACGACAACTCGATGGCCTCCAACCTGACCAACCAGGTCCGCAACATCGCCGACGTGACCATCGCCGTCGCCAAGGGGGACCTCTCGCGCAAGATCACCGTCGACGTCCGGGGCGAGATCCTGCAGCTCAAGGACACCATCAACACCATGGTCGACCAGCTCAACGCCTTCGCCTCCGAGGTGAGCCGCGTGGCGCGCGAGGTCGGCTCCGACGGCAAGCTGGGGGGCCAGGCGCAGGTCCCGGGCGTGGCCGGCGTCTGGAAGGACCTCACCGACAACGTCAACTCGATGGCCTCCAACCTCACCGGCCAGGTGCGCAACATCGCCGAGGTGACCACCGCCGTCGCCCGCGGCGACCTCTCGCGCAAGATCACCGTCGACGTCAAGGGCGAGATCCTCGAGCTCAAGAACACCATCAACACCATGGTCGACCAGCTGCGCGCCTTCGCCTCCGAGGTGACCCGGGTGGCGCGCGAGGTCGGCACCGAGGGGAAGCTGGGCGGCCAGGCCGACGTCCCCGGCGTGGCCGGGACCTGGAAGGACCTCACCGACTCGGTGAACGTGATGGGCGCCAACCTGACCAACCAGGTGCGCGGCATCGTCAAGGTGGTCACCTCGGTGGCCAACGGGAACCTCCGCCAGAAGCTGACCGTCGAGGCCAAGGGCGAGGTGGCCGCGCTGGCCGAGACGATCAACAACATGACCGACACGCTGGCCACCTTCGCCGAGCAGGTCACCAACGTGGCCCGCGAGGTCGGCGTCGAGGGGCGCCTCGGCGGCCAGGCCAACGTCCCCGGCGCGGCGGGCACCTGGAAGGACCTCACCGGCAACGTGAACCTGCTGGCCGCCAACCTGACCACGCAGGTGCGCGCCATCGCCGAGGTGGCCACCGCGGTCACCAAGGGGGACCTGACCCGCTCGATCCAGGTCGACGCCCGCGGCGAGGTGGCGGAGCTCAAGGACAACATCAACACCATGATCGACAACCTGCGGGCCACCACCGACCGCAACCAGGAGCAGGACTGGCTGAAGACCAACCTGGCCAAGTTCACCAGCATGCTGCAGGGGCAGCGCGACCTGGTGACCGTCGGCCGGATGCTGCTCTCCGAGCTGTCGCCGCTGGTCGAGGCGCAGCAGGGGGTCATCTACCAGATGGAGCGGACCGAGCGCGGCGACAACGACGAGCCGCGCATGCTGACGCTGCTGGCCGGGTACGCGCAGCGTGCCGATCAATCGGAGCGGATCCGGGAGGGGGTCGGACTGGTCGGCCAGGCGGCGGCCGAGAAGCAGCGCATCCTGCTCAACGACGTGCCGCCCGACTACACCCAGATCCACTCCAGCCTCGGCACCGCGCCGCCGCAGAGCGTGCTGGTGCTGCCGGTCCTCTTCGAGGGGGAGACGATGGCGGTCATCGAGCTGGCGGCCCTGCGGCCCTTCACCAACACCCACCTCGCCTTTCTCGACCAGCTCACCCAGTCGATCGGCGTCGTCCTCAACACCATCGAGGCGACGATGCGCACCGAGAACCTCCTCATCCAGTCGCAGCAGCTCACCACCGAGCTGCAGACCCGCCAGATCGAGCTGCAGCGGACCAACGAGGAGCTGGCCAGCAAGGCCAAGCAGCTCGCCGAGCAGAACGAGGAGGTCGAGCGCAAGAACAAGGAGGTCGAGCAGGCCCGCCGCGCGCTGGAGGAGAAGGCCGCCGAGCTGGCGCTCACCAGCAAGTACAAGTCGGAGTTCCTGGCCAACATGTCGCACGAGCTGCGCACGCCGCTCAACTCCATCCTCATCCTCGGCCAGCAGCTGGCCGAGAACGTGGGCGGCAACCTGACCACCAAGCAGATCGACTTCGCCAAGAACATCCACTCGGCGGGGACCGATCTCCTCACGCTCATCAACGACATCCTCGATCTCTCGAAGATCGAGTCGGGGACGGTCACCGTCGAGCCGGAGGAGATCGCCTTCAGCTCGCTGCGCGAGAGCGCGCACCGGACCTTCCACCACATCGCGGAGACCAAGGGGCTCGGCTTCAACGTCGAGATCGACGGCGCCCTCCCCCGCTCGTTCATGAGCGACTCCAAGCGGCTGCAGCAGATCCTGAAGAACCTGCTGTCCAACGCCTTCAAGTTCACCGCCCAGGGCTACGTGGCCATGAGCGTCCAGCACGTGACCACCGGGTGGACCTCGGATCACCCGGTGCTCTCCTCGGCGGGCGTGGCGGTCGCCTTCGTGGTCTCCGACACCGGGATCGGGATCGCGCCCGAGAAGCAGCGGCTCATCTTCGAGGCCTTCCAGCAGGCCGACGCCGGGACCAGCCGCAAGTACGGCGGCACCGGCCTCGGCCTGGCCATCAGCCGCGAGCTGGCCAACCTCCTGGGGGGCGAGATCCGGCTCACCAGCCGCCCCGGCGAGGGGAGCACCTTCACCCTCTTCCTGCCGTTCACCTACACCGGCCCGGCCCGCCCGCTGTCGCCCGCCAACCCGGCGGCGCCGCCCCCCCCGGCCCTCCCGATGCTCTCCGTCGCCAAGCCCGAGGAGGCGATCCACGACGACCGGGACACCATCACCGCCGGCGACTCGACCCTGCTGGTCGTCGAGGACGACCCGCACTACGCGCGGATCCTGCTCGGCATCGCCCGCGGCAAGGGCTTCAAGGGGGTGGTCGCCCAGCGCGGGCAGGTGGCCCTCACGCTGGCGCGCGAGTACCGGCCCACCGCCATCACCCTGGACGTCTTCCTGCCCGACATGCTGGGCTGGACCGTCCTCAGCAGCCTGAAGCTCGATCCGGCCACCCGCCACATCCCCGTGCAGATGCTCTCGGTGGAAGAAGAACGGCAGCACGGCCTCTCGCACGGCGCCTTCTCCTACCTGGCGAAGCCGGCCACCACCGACGAGCTGGAGGGCGCGCTCGATCGGCTGAAGACCTACCTGCTGCCCCACACCAAGCGGCTCCTCATCATCGAGGACAACGACCGCGAGCGCGCCAGCATCGTCGAGCTGCTCGCGCACGACGACATCCAGATCGAGAGCGCCGCGACGGGGGCCGAGGCGCTGGCCAAGCTGCGCGGGCAGCGGTTCGACTGCTGCGTGGTCGACCTCCGCCTCCCCGACATGACCGGCTTCGATCTGCTGGCGGAGGTCCAGGCCGATCCCGCCCTGCGCGACGTCCCCATGGTGGTCTTCACCGGCAAGGAGCTGGCGGGCGACGAGGAGGCGCGGCTGCGCGCCATGGCCAAGAGCATCGTGCTCAAGGACGTGCAGTCGCCGGAGCGGCTGCTCGACGAGACCTCGCTGTTCCTCCACCGGGTCATCGGCGATCTGCCGGAGGAGAAGCGGCGCATGATCGAGCGCCTGCACGGCTCGACGGAGGCGCTGCGCGGGCGCAAGGTGCTGGTGGTCGACGACGACGCCCGCAACATCTTCGCGCTGACCACCGTCCTCGAGACGCAGGAGATGGAGGTCCTCAGCGCCACCAACGGCCGGCAGGCGATAGAGATCATCAACACCACGCCCGACCTCGGCGTGGTGCTGATGGACATCATGATGCCCGAGATGGACGGCTACGAGACCATGCGGCAGATCCGCAAGGATCCGAAGTTCAGGACGCTCCCCATCCTCTCGCTCACCGCCAAGGCGATGAAGGGGGACCGGGAGAAGTGCCTGGAGGCGGGCGCGTCCGACTACATCGCCAAGCCGGTCAACACCGACCAGCTCCTCTCGCTGCTGCGCGTCTGGCTCTACCGATAGATGCCCGCCCCCATCGACATCCTGCTCGTCGACGACGAGGCGCGGAACCTCGACGCGCTGGAGGCGATCCTCGCCGACCCGGCCTATCGCCTGCTGCGCGCCGAGGACGCCAACCGCGCGCTGCACCTGCTGCTGGAGAACGACGTGGCGGCGATCGTCCTCGACATCAAGATGCCGCAGGTCGACGGGATCGAGCTGGCCCAGACCATCAAGAACACGCGCCGGTTCCGGGAGACCCCCATCCTGTTCCTGACCGCGCACATGGTCGACGAGCAGCACATCATCGCCGGCTACGACGCCGGGGGCGCCGACTACCTGACCAAGCCGGTCAACCCGCAGGTGCTGCGCCACAAGATCGGCGTCCTGGCCGAGCTGTTCCGGAAGACGCGCCAGCTCGCCGAGCTCAACGACAAGCTCGAGGCGCGCGTCCGCGAGCGGACCACCGAGCTCGAGCGCTCCGAGGCCGCGCTGCGCGAGAACGCCCGCCAGAAGGACGAGTTCCTGGCCATCCTGGCCCACGAGCTCCGCAACCCGCTGGTCCCGCTGCGGACCGGCCTCGACCTCCTGGTCCGCCGCCAGGAGGCGCCGCCCAGCGAGCGGACGCTGGAGATGATGAACCGCCAGCTGACCCACATGGTCCGGCTGATCGACGACCTGCTGGACATCTCGCGGATCAGCCGCGGCCTCCTGGAGCTGGAGAAGGAGACGGTCTCCCTCCGCTCGGTGGTCGAGGCCACCGCCGAGTCGCTCCGCTCGGTCTTCGAGCGGAGGTCGCAGCAGCTCTCGCTCGACCTCGCCGACGGGATCCAGGCCGAGATCGATCCGACGCGCGTCGCCCAGATCCTGACCAACCTGCTCACCAACGCCTCGAAGTTCACCCCCGAGGCCGGACGCATCGCGGTGGCCCTCACCTGGGAGGGGGCGCGCGCGGCGGTCCGGGTCGTCGACTCCGGCAGCGGCATCCCCACCGACAAGGTCCAGGACGTGTTCGGCATGTTCGCCCGCGTCGAGCGGCCGGGGATCGCCAATGCCTCGGGGCTCGGGATCGGGCTGGCGCTGGCCCGCAGGCTCGCGGAGATGCACGGCGGCACCCTGACCGCGGCCAGCGCCGGCGAGGGGCAAGGGAGCACCTTCACGCTCACCTTGCCGGCCCGCTTGTCGGCGCCCGCGCCGGCGGCGGCCCTCCCCGCTCCCGCGGCCCCGGCGTCGGCGGGCGGCCTGCGCATCCTGATCATCGAGGACAGCCGGGAGATCGTGGACGCCCTCAGCGAGCTCCTGCAGGAGATGGGTCACCGCACCTGGGCGGCGCTGACCGGCCCCGACGGCATCGCCCTGATCGAGGACGCGCGGCCGCACGTCGTCTTCTGCGACCTCGGGCTGCCGCTGATGAGCGGGCTCGAGGTCTGCCGCCGGATCCGCGCCCTGCCGCTGGCCGTCCGGCCCCTGATCGTCGCCCTCAGCGGCTGGGGCCGCGAGGACGACCGCCACCGCACCGCCGAGGCCGGGTTCGACCACCACCTGGTCAAGCCGGTCAGGGACACCGAGCTCAGCCGCCTGCTCGCCACGGTGGAGCCCGCGGCCCAGGCCGACTAACCCGGCGGCGCCGAGCGGCTCCGCCGGGCCTGGGCGCGCGCTCGAGCCCGAGGACGGCGCGCTTGGCACCGAGATATCTCGAGATATCTTTCGGATATCTCCACGCGGCCGGCCCCCGAAGGCGCGCTGTTCGGGAGGTCCTGCGGGCCCGCGCGACGCTCAACGGGCTCTACGCGCGCCACACCGGCCAGCCGATCGAGAAGATCGCGCGCGACACCGAACGCGACAACTTCATGTCGGCGGGCGAGGCGCGGGACTACGGGCTGGTCGACGCCGTCCTCACCGAGGCGCAGCGCGCCCCGGGCTGACGGCGGTCGGCCGGCCGGCTACTCCTCGAGGATCCAGAGGCCGAGGTCGATCTCCCCCTCGCTCCGGAGCAGGATCGCGTCGTCGAGATCGAGGCGCTCCTGCGCCATCTCGCCCAGCGTCGTGCGGCGCGGAAGGCCGAGCAGCTGGTCCAGCTCGATGACCTTCGCGATCTGCCCGGCCACCATGTTGAGGAGCTCGGAGATGACGTCGTCGACCATCGCGCGCGAGAGATCGCGCTCGGGGCAGCGGAGGAACGCCGCGCTCAGCTTCCGCCCGGCCCGCGCGTCGACCGAGAGGACGACCACCACGCCGGGGGTCGCCTTCAGGCGGATCATGAACATCTGCTCGCACAGCGATTCCCCGCGGAGCGCCTGGTCGGCGGGGACGAACGTGGGGCCGAACATCGTGCCCGTCACGTGCGACACCAGCGCGGCGAGCCTGCGGGCATCGGGCAGCTTGGGCATCGTCTGAGCCCGCGGTTCTCGCTCTCGGCTCTCGCTCTATTGCTGGGCGCGTTCGCGGGCGAGGGAGTTCGCGGCGTCGGCGATGTCGGTGTTGTTCGAGGTGGCGAGCCGCTCCAGCGTCTGGTTCTCCGTGCGACGCATGGCCATCTCGACCTCCGCGTCCGTGTAGCGGGCGCCGTGTTGAGTCGTGGCGCAACCGACCGCCGCCAGCAGAAGGCCCCCCAGCACGCTCACTCGCAATTTGATGGTCATCCGCGTTCCAACCTCTCGCCCCCTCAATCATCGGCCGGTCCCCCGGGAACTGAACCCCCCGGGCGCGCCCGGGCGTCGCGGGCCCGCGCCCACCCCACGCTGCTGGAAAACGCCTCCAGGCAGCGTGACCGGTGGGCGCGTGTCGGTCCCGGACGGCTACAGGACCAGCGCCCAGAACGCCGGGTTTGGCGGGCGGGTGCCGGCCGCGGACGCCCGGCCTCGGCTCGGGGCGGTGTCAGCGGTCGGTCTCGTAGTCCTCGCCCGGCGGCTCGAGCCCCAGGGCGATCCGACCCGAGAAGACCTGCTGCTTCTGCGCCGGAAACGGGTGGAACTGGCCCGCCAGAGCGTCGCGCACCAGCCGTTCGAGCGCGTTCCCGCGGTAGTAGCCGCCGCCCCCCACGGCTTCCAGCGCCTTGGTCGCCGCCTCGACGACCGCGCGGGCGGCGATCGTCTTGCGGCTCAGGATCTCGCTGGTG
>DASZVW010000658.1:0-4128 GCA_035546895.1 Polyangia bacterium | reverse complement strand
CTGACGCGGCCGCGCGGCCGCCGAGTCGACCGACATGTTCCTGCTCCGCGACATCGCGCCCGCCGATCTGGACGGCCTCCAGCGGGCCGCGGTCCACCTCGACTCGGTGAACCTCCCCGACGACCGGGCGGCGCTGGCGGCGATCATCGAGCGGTCGCGCGCCTCGTTCGCCGGCGCGCTGCCGGTCGCCGACCGCTGCTTCGTGTTCGTGGCGGTCGAGGCGGGCGCCGCGGGCGCGGCGGGCGAGCTGGCCGGGACCTCGATGATCTTCGCCCAGCACGGCAGCCGGCGGGCCCCGCACGTCTTCTTCGACGTGCTCGACGAGGAGCGCTACAGCGAGACGCTCGATCGCCACTTCGCGCACCGGGTGCTGCGCATCGGCTACAACTACAAGGGGCTCACCGAGATCGGCGGCCTGGTGCTGCGGCCGGAGTACCGCCGTCACCCCGAGCGGCTCGGCCGCTCGCTGGCCTACGTGCGCTTCCTCTACCTGGCGCGCCACCGCCACCTGTTCCGCGACGAGGTGCTGTCCGAGCTGATGCCGCCGCTGGAGCCCGACGGGACCAGCCTGCTCTGGGAGGCGCTGGGGCGGAAGTTCACCGGCCTCAGCTACCAGGAGGCCGACCGGCTGTCGCAGACCAACAAGGAGTTCATCCGCGCGCTGTTCCCCCAGGACCCGATCTACGCCTCGTTGCTGCCGGCGCCGGTGCAGGCGGTGATCGGCGAGGTGGGCCCCGAGACCAAGGGGGTGGAGAAGCTGTTGCGTGCGGTGGGGTTCAGCTACGCGCATCGGATCGATCCCTTCGACGGCGGCCCGCACTTCCACGCGCGGACCGACGACATCACGCTGGTGAAGGCGGCCCGCACGGCGCGCGTGGCGGACGCGGCCTACGCGCCGATCGACGCCGGCGGGCGCCGCCAGGTGTTCCTGGTGGCGCGCGAGCGGCCGTCGCCGCCCTGCTTCGCGGTGGCGCGCATCGAGCTGCCGTCGCTCCCCGAGGGGGAGCGGATCTCGCTGCCCGAGGAGGTCCGGCGCGCGCTCGAGCTCGGCGCCGGCGACGACGTCGCCGTCCTCCGGATAGCGTAACCGCGCGCACGGCCGGCGATTGTCTGTTAGGGTCTGGGGCGGCGCATGTCATCCACGATTTTCATCGTCGACGACGAGAAGAACATCCGGCGCACGGTGCGGATGGTCCTCGAGGGAGAGGGGTTCGGCGTCGAGGAGGCCTCGAGCGGCGAGGAGGCGCTGGCGCGCCTGCCCGAGGTGGCGGCCGACGTGCTGCTGCTGGACGTGCAGCTCCCCGGGATCTCGGGGCTGGAGACGCTGGAGCGGATCTCCAAGCTGAAGAACGAGTCGCCGCCCACGGTCATCGTCATCTCGGGGCACGCGACGCTGGCCGACGCCGTGCGCGCCACCAAGGCGGGGGCCTACGACCTCATCGAGAAGCCGCTCGACCGCGAGCGCCTGATGGTGGCGCTGCGCAACGCGCTCGAGCGGCGGGCGATGGCGCGCGAGGTCCAGGGGTTGCGGGCGCTGGCCGACGAGCGGTCGGAGATGGTCGGCCGGAGCGCGGCGATGGCGGCGCTGCGGGCGCAGATCGCCAAGGTGGCGCCGACGCGCACGCGGGTGCTCATCACCGGCGAGTCGGGGACCGGCAAGGAGCTGATCGCGCGCGCCATCCACCGCCAGAGCGCGGTGGCCGACAAGGCGCTGGTGAAGGTGAACTGCGCCGCCATCCCCAAGGAGCTGATCGAGTCGGAGCTATTCGGCCACGAGCGCGGCGCCTTCACCGGCGCCACCGCCCGCAAGCGGGGGCTGTTCGAGATGGCCGACGGGGGGACCATCTTCCTCGACGAGATCGGCGACATGGTGTCCTCCGCGCAGGCCAAGGTGCTGCGGGTGCTGCAGTCGGGCGAGTTCACGCGCGTGGGCGGCGAGCAGACGCTGAAGGTCGACGTGCGGGTGCTGGCGGCGACCAACCGCGACCTGCAGGCGGCGGTGGCCGCCGGCGAGTTCCGCGAGGATCTCTACTTCCGGCTCAACGTGGTGCCGCTGCGGGCGCCCCCCTTGCGCGAGCGCGCCGACGACGTGCCGCTCCTCTCGGCGGCGTTCATCGAGCTCGCCTGCCGCGAGAACGGCATGAAGGTGAAGACCATCTCCGACGAGGCGCTGGCGCTGCTGGCCGCCTACCCCTGGCCGGGCAACGTGCGCGAGCTGCGCAACGTGATCGAGCGGCTGGTGATCCTCTCGGACGAGAGCATCGGCGTCGACGACCTGCCCGAGGAGATCCTGGCCGAGGTGGCGCGCACGCGGCGCGGAGCGGCGGCGGCGCCCGCCGAGCTGCCGCGGGTCGAGCTGCCGGCCGAGGCGCGCGCGCTGCCGCTGCGCGAGTTCCGCGACCACATGGAGCGCGAGTACATCCGCATCAAGCTCGACGAGAACGGCTGGAACATCTCGCGCACCGCATCGCTGCTGGGGATCGAGCGGACCAACCTGCACAAGAAGATGCGCGCCCTCGGCCTCTCGCGCGACAACCAGGGGCAGGGTCCGGGGCAGCCGCCGGCATGAGGCGCGGCGCCCTCGGCGTCGCCGGCCTGCTCGGCTTCACCGCCGTCGCCTTCGGCGCCTTCGGCGCCCACGGCCTGCGCGCGCGGCTCTCGCCCGCGATGCTGGAGATCTACCGGACCGGCGCGCTCTACCACCTGGTCCACGCCGTGGCGGCGCTGGCGGTGGCGCTGGGCGGCGAGCGCCTGCGGCGCGGGCCGATGATCCTGACCCTGTTCACGCTGGGGATCGTGGTGTTCGCCGGCAGCCTCTACGCGCTGGCGATCACCGGCGTGACGGCGCTGGGCGCGGTGACGCCGCTCGGGGGGCTGCTCCTGCTGGCGGCCTGGGCGCTGCTGGCGATGGAGGCGTTCGGGCCCCGTTCTTCGTAGCGGTGCCGAAGGCCGCGGACCCTTCGGCGCGCAGGTTACGCCACAATCATTGAGCCGATCTCAGCGCCCTGCCAGGAGCCGGTCGTATTGAACTGGAGCCCAGGGTGCTTCGGGTCCAGCGCGAACATTCTGTACGACTGCCGTGCTTGCTCTTGAACATCTGGCGGGAGTTGGCGAAACAGTTCTCAGAAGCGAGCGTTCGCGCGCGATTTCACATCTTGTTCGGGTCGACCTCTGTCGTTCGACTTTCGGCCGAATCAGAGAGAGCCTCGTCCGCCAACGCGTCCAGGACGTCCTGGGACTGCTCGAAACGACGAGCCCATCCCTCTTCGGACGGGTACGGCGTCAAGGTGCCGTTCAGGTTCATGAAGATGGAGAAGCACTTCTTGCACCGGTTGTACATGCCGGCGCCGGCGGTCTCGAACTCACCCTGACAGGACGGACAGTTCATCGAGGCTCCTCTGTGGAATTGCGGTTATGAGCCTCCTTTGTAAAACACCTGAGGCGGATGAAGGGGGCAGCCCGGCGTGACGATTTCGACGGCGGGGCGGCGGGCGCGGCCGCCGCCGTGCTTGGCTGGGGGACGCGCCGTCATCAGGTTTACCGACGGGACGTTCGAGCGGGAGGGAGCCATGGATGTGTCCATTCCGGAGAAGATGAGCGCGGCGGTGATCGACCAGTACGGCGGGCCGGAGGTGCTGCACCTGGCGGCGCTCCCCGTGCCGGTGCCGAAGCGGAACGAGGTGCTGATCCGGCTCGAGTCGGCGGGGATCGGCGTCTGGGACCCGGCGATTCGCGCCGGCGAGTTCAAGATGGGCGAGCACGAGTTCCCGGAGATCATCGGCAACGACGGCGCGGGGCAGGTGGTCGCGGTGGGGGAGGGGGTGACCCGGTTCCGGCCCGGCGATCGCGTCTACGCCTTCAGCCAGGCGGGCGGCTTCTACGCCGAGTTCGTGGCGGTGAAGGAAGACAACGTGGCGCCGCTGCCGCGCGGGCTGGATCCGTTCGAGGCGGGCGCGCTCGGCGCCGACGGCATCACCGCGCTCCGCGGGCTCGAGGAGCTGGGGCTGCGCGCGCGCGAGTCGCTGGTCATCTTCGGCGCCAGCGGCGGCATCGGCCACCTGGCGATCCAGCTCGCCAAGCGCAAGCACGCGCGGGTCCTGGCGGTGGCCTCGGGCGACGACGGCGTCG
>DASZVW010000657.1:0-3109 GCA_035546895.1 Polyangia bacterium | reverse complement strand
GGCGCGCCGCGCGCGCGAGGTGGCCCGCTACCGGGACGTGGTCGCCACCTCCCGCCGCTGGCGCGCGGAGCTCTAGCCGCGGCGGTCGGCGGCCGCGATGGCGGTGGCGGCCGTCTCGGCCAGCATGAACAGCCGGTCGGTCCGCGAGGGAAACGGCGTGAACCCCAGCCTCCGGTAGAAGGCCGCCGCGTGCGCGTCGATGGCCTCGACGACGACGGCGAACGCCGCGACGGAGCGCCGGGCGGCCACGATCCGGCGGAGCGCGTCCGCCACCAGCAGCTCGCCCAGCCCGTCCCCCGCGCGCGCTCGGCACGCGCCAACCGCCCGATCAGCGCGGCGGGAACGTCCGGGTACCGCGGCAACTTGCGCGCCAGCTCCGGCGGCACCGCCCCCAGCGCCAAGCTGAACATGCTGAGCGAATTGAAGCCGGCGATGCCCGCCTCGTCGAGGGCGGCGGGACGCGGCCCCGAAGCCCGGCTCAGAGCACGGTGATGACGCCGGCCAGCGCGCGCAGCGCGGCCCGCAGCCCGTGCGCCTCGTGCGCGCTCCGCACCCGCACCTGAAGCCGGTGGCTCACGTACTTGCCGCCCGACGACGGCTGGCGCTCGTGCGCCGAGACGGCGCGCCCGCCCGCGCCGGCGGCGGCCAGGATGGCGGCCACCACCGCCTCCTCGTTGCGCGCGATCACCGAGAGCGGGAAGTCGCCCGGAAAGGCGTAGCAGGCCTCGATGAGCTCGATGTCGCGGCGGGTCTCCGCCTCGGGCGAGTCGCGCTCGGTCAATTGACGGCGGTGGCGAGGGCCAGCTTTTTGCGCGCCGTGCTCCGCTCGACGTCCGCGGCGGCGCGCGCCTGACCGTAGGGGAGCGGCCGGTCGGTGCGCAGGACCTGCACCGGCAGGATCACCCGCATCGACTCGGGGAGCGGCTCGAAGAACCAGGTCGAGACGACGTCGGACATGCACTGCTCGACCGGGCAGTCGGCGCCGTAGGTCGAGTGCGAGATCCAGTGGTCGCGCAGCTCGCCGTCGCGAGACAGCGAGACGCCCACGCCCACGTAGCCCGAGCGCTGGCAGGAGATCGGCAGCACGTCGAAGCACTGGTGGAGCGAGCGCGCCTGCGTCTGCGCCTCGGCCCGCAGCGCCTTCTCGACCTCCCACGGCGTGGCCGTCGCCGGGATGGCCGACTTCATGTCCGCCTCGCCGATCTGGGCGCCCACCGGGACCGCGCAGAAGATGCTCGCCAGCGCGGCCAGCTCGAGCGGCAAGAAGGCCCGGCGGGCGAACCGCCGGACGAACCCGGCCGGCAGCGCCGGCGCCGGGCCCGCGTCGTCGAGCGCGCGGACGACGAACGTCGCCTGACCGTGGATCACCTCGACGCGCATGCCCGTCTCGAGCGGCACGTCGGCCCCTTTCCCGCCGCGCGCCAGCGACTCCAGCGCCACCGGCGCCCGATCGCCGCCGAGCCGTCCGGTGAACCCCGGAACGATCGCCAGCCGGTACCCGGCCGGCGTGCGGCGGACGAGCGGCAGGGCCAGCGGCGAGAACGCGTCGTCGTCGATGGCCGCCCCGATGTTGTAGCAGCGCGCCCGCCGCGCGGCGCGCGCCCCGGCCAGCGCAGCCGCGCCGGCGCAGACGGCGGCCCACAGGCCGAGGTACGCCGGAAGGAAGAGGATCCGGTGCGCGGCGAACAGCGCCAGCGCCACGATGCCGGCCGTCAGCGCCGACATGCCGGCCACCAGGCCGAACGCCGCCAGCGCCGCCCGGCGCTCACTCCGTCTCGACAACCGCCGCTCCGAAACCACCTCGCCGTTGATGAGATACGCGATCTCGATCGACTGGTTCTGCTTCACGGCTTACCTCGGAGCCGTAGCATAGCAGCCTCTCTCGCGCGGGTGACTTCCGAGAACGCATGCAAAACATCTTTCGCACCTGCTCCCCAGCTGGCGACAGAGGTTCTCGATCGGCGCGTGACGCCCGTGTAACGGGTCCTCGACGGAAAAATGGCCTCGGGACGTCGCTCGCTCCGCTTCGGGAGCGCCCGGGTGGTGCGTAATCGGCTTCGCGCCGGCGGCGCGCTTCCCACATACTGGCAAGTAATTTCAACATGTTAACGCGGCGTTGAAAGTGGCATATGCCGTGCTACAGAACCCGGCGACCTTCTGGGAGGAGGGTTCTCAATGGCTCAGGCCGTAACGCAAACGACACCCCTCAAGACGATTGTTCCCGAGACCGGCGTGGTTCCGCCCCCGGCTCAAAACCGAGAGAAGGCGCTGCAGATTCTCTCCAAGTCGATTTACAAAGAGCTGCGCGAGAACGGGTACGAGCCCAAGCAGATCGTGGCGCTGGCGACCGAGATCATCAGCCTGGTGACCACCGACCTCAATCTCGACTAATTTTCTAGCTTTTCCCGACCTGTTCGAGCATTCTTCGCGCGCCCTGACCGGGGCGCGCTTTTTTTTGTCCGAAGCGGTCCGCGGCCGGGGAACGAGAAGCTCTCGACATGGGTATCAAGACGATCTCCGAGCTGGACATCGGGGGCCGACGCCTCTTCATCCGCGTCGACTTCAACGTCCCGCTCTCGCCCGACGGGAAGGTGTCGGACGATACCCGCATCCGCGAGAGCCTGCCGACCATCAAGCTGGCCATCGAGAAGGGGGCGCGCGTGGTGCTGGCGTCGCACCTCGGACGGCCCAAGGGCAAACCCGACAAGAAGTACACGCTGGAGCCGGTGGCGGCGCGGCTGGCCGAGCTGCTCGGCGCCGAGGTGGCGCTGACCGACGAGCCGGTGGGCGACGGCGCCCGCAAGGTGGTGGCCGACCTCAAGGCCGGCGCGGTGGCGCTCTTGGAGAACCTCCGCTTCTCCCCCGCCGAGGAGGCCAACGACGAGGCCTTCTCGCGCGCCCTGGCCGGCTACGCCGATGTCTACGTCAACGACGCCTTCGGCACCGCGCACCGCGCGCACGCCTCGACGGCCGGCATCACCAGGTTCGTGGCCGCCAAGGGGATGGGCCTGCTGATGGAGCGCGAGGTGAAGTTCCTCGGCAAGCTCCTCGGCGAGGTCGAGCGGCCATTCGTGGCGATCATCGGCGGCGCCAAGGTCTCCGACAAGAT
>DASZVW010000656.1:0-5023 GCA_035546895.1 Polyangia bacterium | reverse complement strand
CGGGACCGGCGGCAGCGGGACCGGCGGCAAGGTCGGGCTCGGCGGAGCGAGCGGGACGGGCGGCGCCGGGACAGGGGGCGCCGGCGGGACCGGCGGCGCGGCCTCGGGCGGCTCCACCGGCCACGGCGGTTCCGCCGGCGGCTCGGGCGGCGCACCCGCCACCGGCGGCGCCAGCGGACATGGCGGCGCCGGAACCGGCGGCGGTGGAAGCGCCGGAACGACCGGTACGGGCGGCAGCGGCGGCGCGACGGTGACCTGTCCGTCTCCGGTGCTCGAGAGCGGCGACTCGAACCAGACCGTCCAGGTCGGATCGCTGAGCCGAACGTACATCTTGCACGTCCCCTCGGCGTACCAAGGCCACGCGCCGGTCCCGCTGGTGGTGGACTTCCATCCACTGGGCGGCTCGGGATCGCAAGAAGAGGGAAGCTCACCCTACAAGGCCGAGACCGATCCCGAAGGGGTCGTGACGGCCTATCCCAACGGCGAGAGCGGTCCCTCCGGCGCCGCCTGGAACGTGGGGCCGTGCTGCGTGGCCAACGTCGACGACGTGGCCTTCGCCCGGGCTCTGGTCGCGCAGGTCGAGACCAAGGCCTGCATCGACCCCAAGCGCGTCTACGCGGTCGGGTTCTCGATGGGCGGCGGGATGTCCCACTATGTGGCGTGCCACGCCGCCGATCTGTTCGCGGCGGTCGCTCCGGCCTCCTTCGACCTCCTCGAGGAGAACGAGGGCGGCTGCACGCCGCCCCGGCCCATCGCGGAGATCTCGTTCCGAAGCAGCAACGACCCCGTCGTTCCTTATGCCGGCGGCGCCTCGTCGTTGGTCGCGGGCATGCCGGTGACGTTCCTGGGGGCGGTCGGCACCTTCCAGAAATGGGCGCAGATCGACGGCTGCACCGGCTCGCCGACCGCCGCCGACAGCAACGACTGCCAGTACTACACCAGCTGCGGGGCCGGGGTGGAGGTGGGGCTCTGCACGATGGACGCGGGGCACGCGCCCGGCAACGCCACCATCGGGTGGCCCTTCATCAAGAAATACACCTTGCCCTGAGGCGGAGCGCTCAGTGACCGACCAGGCCGCGCTGGGCCAGCCAGAGGGCGGCGCCGACGCGGCCGGAGACGTCGATCTTCCGGTAGGCGCGGGCGACGTGGTGCTGCACCGTCTTGCGCGAGATGCCGAGCAGGAGCCCGATCTCCTCGTTCGTCTTCCCCTCGGCGACCAGCAGGAGCACGTCGACCTCGCGGTTCGACAGCCCGGGCGCGGTCTCGCGGGCGGGATGCCCCTTCGCGGACGCGCCGGCTCGATCCGGTGGCGGTTCCAGGGCGGCGGACGCCGTGTGCAGCAGGTAGTGGTAGCCGCGGCCGGCGCCGCCGTGGAGCCGGGTCGCGCCGATGGGGTTGGCGCAGAACATCTCCAGCACCTCGGTCATGTAGCCCATGACGAAGTGCTCGAAGTAGGGGTGCCATTGCGGCAGGTCGAAGGTCTTGAACTCGACCGAATCGCCGTTCACGGCCGCCTCGGAGCGGCTGCTCGTCTCGGAGAAGTAGATGTCCCAGAAGCGCGGGAAGGCCGCCACGAAGCCCCACAGGTCCTTGTGGTCGAGGAATGACTTGCACGGCCCGTCGACGAGCGCCCAGCGGGCCGACTCGCGCCCGAGGGTGAAGTGCGAGACGTCGTCGTCCTTGTAGAACCGGCGAACCAGCTCGTCGTGAAAGGCGAGGTAGGCGGGCAGGGGGATCAACGTCTCGGGCGTGATGAGCGAGCGGAAACAACGATGAGCGCCGGCGACGTCCCGGTAGAGGTGCACCCACGCTTCGGCGCCGAACCGCCGCGTGACGATCACCTTTCGGGTCAGGACGGTCAGCCCTCGAACCTTCATCGTCTTCTCCCGGCGCCGCAGGCGGCGACGCCCGTGGCCCCCCATCATAGCGGCGATCGCTCGGTTTGAAGCCATGCCCGGACGGCAGAGTCGAGAGGCCCGGCTGCCATCGAGGTGGGGCGCGTCAGCGCATTTTCGGTGCAGCGAAAGCTGACAATTCCGGTCGGTCGTAGGCAATCCCATGGAAAACCGCGACTTCCACGGCGTCGCCCACCACCGACGCATCTGTCTCCGAGGAGAATCTATGACGCATCGTCTTTCCGTTCGCACCGTGGCCGCCGCCCTCTGGGTCCTGGGCTCCGCCTGCTCGCCGGGCGGATCGAGCGGCGGCGCCGGCGGCGGCTCTCCCGCCGGCTCCGGAGGGAGAGCAAGCGGTGGTGCCGGCGGCACACCGAGCGGCGGCGCCAAAGGCGGCGCGGGCGGGGGCGGGGCCATCGGAGGTGCGACGGGCAGCGGGGGCACCGTCAACATGGGTGGTGCGACTGGGACGGGCGGCACGACGAGCTCCGGCGGGACGACTGGGTCCGGTGGCATGACGAACTCGGGCGGCACGATAGGGACCGGCGGCGTCACGGGAACGGGCGGCGCGAGCACGGGCGGCACGACCGGCTCGGGTGGCGCCACCTCGACCGGCGGGGGTTCCGGCGCGGGCGGCAGCGTCGTCACAAACGCCTGCACCGGCACCGCGAGCGGTGCCGCGGCGAACACGCTCACCGTCGACGTCAGCTCGGCCGAGAGCGTGATCAGCGGCGGGATCTTCGGCCTGCTGATGGAGCGGCTGGGGCGGAACTGGTCAGGCGGCACCTTCGTGGGCACCAGCTCCTCCATCGCCAACACCGACGGAATGCGCAACGACATCATCCAGGGGTTCAAGGACGCGGGGGTGGGGATGATCGAGTGGCCGGGCGGCTGCGCGGCGAACAGCTACAACTGGAGCGCCAACAAGAGCCCGAGCAACGACGTGGGCACCGACCGGTACATGGAGCTCTGTTCGCTGCTCGGGATCCCGCCGCTGATCGCGGGGCCGGGAACGTCCGCCGTCGCGGCCACCAACCTGGCCTGGGTCACGTACATCAACAACAACACCAGCCACCCCACCTGGGGGCTGAACTACTTCAAGGTCGGGAACGAGGTCTGGGGGTGCGGTGGCAATCAGGACGAGGCGACCTACGAGACGAATTACCTGGCAAACTACAACATGCTGTCGACGCCGGTCAACGGGAAGAAGCTCAACATCATCGCCAGCACCGGCCTCATCGGGAACTGGACCTGGTTCGACGCCGAAGTGAAGGATCTGGCCGGCAAGATCGATGGTGTCGAGATTCACGACTACGTCTATCACCCCAGCGACATCCCGAACGTCGGCTTCACCGACGCGCAGTACTACAACGTGGTCAACGCTGCCAACCAGGGCCAGATCGGGCCCCGGATAACGCGGATCTTGCAAACGCTCAACCAGTATGACCCGGGCAAGCACATCAAGATCTACGAGGACGAGTGGGGCGACTGGCTGGAGCCGTTCGATTCATCATCGGACAGCTGGATGCAGCAGGGGACCGTGATGGACGCCGTCTCGGCGGCCGAGTCGCTGCACCTCTTCATGCAGAACGCCGACCGGTATCAGATGGCGGGTCTCGCGCAGGGGGTGAACGTGATCCACTCACTCTTCCTGACACGGACCAGCGACGGCGCGCTGGTGAAGACGCCGACCTTCTACGTGTTCAAGATGTTCCTGCCGCATCACAGCTCGGGCGCGATGTGGGCGCCGAGCACGCTCAAGAGCGAGAGCATCACCGGCAACAGCCAGACGTTTCCCGTCCTCTCCGCCGGCACCAGCGTCGACAGCCAGGGGCATGTGAACATCAGCCTTGTGAACGTCGACCTGGTGAATACGCGGACGGTCCAGATCACCGTCAGCGGCGGCAGGAGCGCCTACGCCGCGTCGACCGCGCAGGTCATCACAGGCCCGGCGAAGGACAGCTATAACGACTTTGCCAAGGCCGAGACCGTGAACATTCAGCCGCTGGCTGCTTCGAGCTGCTCGGTCTCCGGCGCGTCGGTGCAGGTCACGCTCCCTGCGAAGAGCGTGGTGATGCTGGTCCTCACCCCCACGTCGTGACGCGCGCCAGAGCAGGGGCGCGGCGGCCGGGCCCGAAGTCTGGGCCCGGCGCTATGGTCCTACTGGTTGAGTGGGCTTGGCGGATAGAGGTCCGGACAAGCGTCCATGAGAGATGCGCAGCTTGCAGGTGGGGCGGCCAACTGGGCGTCGGTGATTGACGACGTGCTGGACATCGTGACGGTGGCGCAGGTCGGCAGCCCGCTCACGGTCTGCATGAAGGCGGTGGCTTCGTCGCTGATGCAGGTGGAATACTGTGCGACGGTTGCCGTACAGTCGGCGGGGAGGGTGTTGCACCCCGGATTGTTGGCCCAGGGATCGGCGGCCTGCTGACAGCTGTTCAGCTGTTTGGTGCACTGCTGCTGCAGCACGGTGTCCGACGGGGCGCTGCTCTGCACCGCATACGCCAGCCCCTGCCACTTGCAGGTGGTCGCCTGGGGAATGGCGCTGCCGAAGTAGGCGTAGGTGTTGTTGCAGAGTTGCGTCCCTTCCGCCGCCGTCAGCGCGTTGATCGCTTTGTTGTTGCTCAGCGTGGTGACCGCACTGCCGCCGGTCCCCGTCCCCGTCGCACCACCGGTGGCGGAGCTGCCGCCGGTCCCCCTCCCGGCCGCGCCGTCCGTGGCGGAACTGCCGCCGGTCCCAGTCGCTCCACCCGCGTTGGAGCTCCCGCCTGTCCCGACGTTCCCGCCGCCGGCGCTGCTGCAGCCATTGGCCGCCATCCAGGTGAGTGCGATGGCACTTACGATTCCGATCCTTCCGCTTCGCATGAGTCCTCCCGGGCCCGTGTCGACATGAGTGTCGCGCCCGGGACTTGCCGCCGGAGGGCCCTGCTTGTTAGAGAACGTACCGGAGACCGAGGCTGCGCAGGGCGCAGCTCGCCCGCTACTGGCCGTAGACGGAGACGATGTTGGCCTGGACGGCGTCGTCGGCGGAGTCGGAGGCGTAGGCGGCGGTCATGACCCCCTCGTACCAGTTCCCCTCGGCGGCGCTGGTGCCGTCGCCGCCGGTGCCGAGGCCGATGGCGCCCTCC
>DASZVW010000655.1:0-12338 GCA_035546895.1 Polyangia bacterium | reverse complement strand
GCGTCCCAGCTTGGCGACGTAAGCGCGCCGGCGCGCCGGATCGGAGAGCACGCGGTGCGCCTCGGTGAGCGCCGCGAAGATCTCCTGCGCCATCCGGCGATCGTCCTCGGGCGCCAGGCGGTAGCGGTCGGCGTGGAAGCTGCGCGCCAGCGCCTCGTACGCGCGGTCGACGTCGCCGGCCGAGGCCTCGCGGCCGACGCCCAGCGCCCAGAAGTGGTCCTGCGTGCGGGCCATCTGCAGCATCATCGCCAGCTCGCCGCTGCCGAGCGGCGGCGGCTGCCGGTCCTCGGCGGTGGGCGCCGCCGGGGCGGCGGGGGGCGCGGCCGGGCGCCGGCGCGCGGTCGCCTCCTGCGGCTGGATCATCCCCGCCTCGGAGAGCGCCACGAGCAGGAGGCGCGCCTTCGGTCGCGGGACCGGGGCGCCGGCCAGCACCGCCTCGAGCTGGCGGGTGCCGTCGAGGCCGCGGATGAAGGCCAGCTCGCTCGGCTCGGCGGTCATCTCCTGCAGCCGCAGCATCGGATCGGCGACCAGCGCCACGAACTGCCCGGCGTAGCGCTCGAGCACCGCCTCCTGCCGGGCCTCGCCGTAGTGGCGCCGGATCCCCTCCAGGATCAGGGCGGCCGGCGGGCGCTCGAGCCGCGTGGCCGTCGCCGCCGGGGGCGCCTCGCCCCCCGCCTTGAACATGAACTTGCCGTCCGGCCAGGCGAAGACCTCCAGCAGCTTGGCCTCGATCTGGTCGACCAGCGCCCGCTGCAGGTTGTGCGGCGACAGCGCGCCCATCTCCACCAGGATCTGTCCCTGCTGGCGCTTCTCCTTCTGCATGCGCGCCACCGAGGCGGCCAGCGCCTGCGCGGTGATGAGCTTCTTCTCGAGCAGGATCTGCCCCAGGCACTCGCCGAGCAGGTTGGAGCGCGCCGAGACCGGGTAGCCGTCGGCCAGGAGGACGATCTTCTTGACCGCGTCGCGCAGGAGCAGCAGCGAGCCGGTGGCGCGCGTCGCGTAGAGGCGCTGGAGCACGCGCCCGAGCGGCGTCCGCTTGAGCGTCCCCGAGAACGCCGCCTGCGCCGGGTCGTCGACCAGCGTCCTGGCGCTCCGCTCGACGTCGCGCCGCTCGCGCTGCTGGACCGGGTCGCGCAGGCTCTCCTTGGGGACCGGGCGCGGCGGCGGGACGGGCGAGGGCGTGCGGTCGTCCTCGCCGGGCGGCGCCGGCGGCGCGGCGGCCAGCTCGGCCAGGCGGGGGGCGATCTGCCGCGGGTCGAGCGGCGTCGCCAGGTAGTCGGCGGGGGCGAACCGGCGCCGCGCCTCGGCGCGGTGGCTGGTCCCCCGGTGCGTGCTGGCCACGAAGACGATCGGCGTGGTGCGCGTCTCCGGCTCGCGCCGCAGCGCCTCGGCCAGCGTGAAGCCGTCGCCGTCGCCGAGCCGCGTCCCGACCACCAGGGCGTCCGGCTTGCGGACCGCGATGCTCCGCTTGGCCCACACCCCCTCGGTCTCGGAGGCCGACTCGTAGCCCGCTTCCCGCAACGCCGCGCCGATCCGTTCCTGCAGCTCGGCGTCTTTTTCCACGATGAGGACGTACCCGGGCCTCGCGCCAGCGCAGTCTATCGCGGGGGGCGGTGTGGACAAAGGCGGGGGGCGTTGTTAAGTACGGCGAAGCTCAGCCCATGGCGGCGCGCGCGAAAAAAAGTGCCAAGGCCCGTCGGGCGCGCGCGGCGCGCGGGGGGCTGGCGGCCATCGTCCTGGCGGCGGGGAAGGGGACGCGGATGCGCTCGGCCCGCGCCAAGGTGCTGCACCAGATCCTGGGGCGGCCGCTGGGCGTCTACCCGATCGAGCTGGCGCGGGCGGTGGGGGCCGATCCGGTCGTCGCCGTGCTGGGGCACCAGCGGCCGGCGGTGGAGGCGGCGCTGGCCGCCCACTTCGGCCCCGGCGCGCTGGCGGTGGTCGAGCAGACCGAGCAGCGCGGGACCGGCCACGCGGTCCGGCTGGCGATGCCGGCGCTCAAGAGCTTCCGCGGCGACCTGGTGCTGGTGCTGTACGGCGACGTGCCGCTCCTGCGGCGGGAGACGCTGGCGGAGCTGGTGGGGACGGCGCGCCGCTACCGCTGCCTGGCGGTGGTGACCGCCACGCCGCCCGATCCGACCGGCTACGGCCGCATCCTGCGCGACGAGCGCGGCCACGTCATCGGCGTCGTCGAGGAGAAGGACGCCACCGCCGAGGAGCGCGCGCTCGGCGAGGTGAACGCCGGCATCTACTGCGGCCCGGTCGACTTCTTCCGCGAGGCGACCGCCGGGCTCACCACCCGCAACGCGCAGGGGGAGTACTACCTGACCGACATCATCGCCCGCGCCGCCGAGGGGATCGGCGTCACCGCCGTGGAGGCCGACTTCCGCGACGTGGCGGGGGTGAACGATCGCCAGCAGCTCGCCGAGGCCGAGGCGGTCATGCGCGCGCGCACCAACCGCGCGCTGATGGCGCACGTCACCTTCCGCGATCCGGCCAGCACCGAGGTCGAGCCGGGGGTCGAGATCGGCGTCGACGTCGAGCTCGGCCGCGGCGTGGCGCTGCGCGGCCGCACCAGGATCGGCCACCGCGCGCGCATCGGCGACGGCGTCATCCTCACCGACACCGAGGTGGGGGCCGGCGCGGTCGTCCGCCCCTACTGCGTGGCCAGCGAGGCGGTCATCGGCGCCGGCGCGGCGGTGGGGCCGTTCGCGCACTTGCGCCCCGGCACCGTCATCGGCCCCCAGGCCCACGTCGGCAACTTCGTGGAGACCAAGAAGACCACGCTCGGGCGCGGCAGCAAGGCCAACCACCTCAGCTACCTGGGCGACGCCACCGTCGGCGACAGGGTGAACATCGGCGCCGGCACCATCACCTGCAACTACGACGGCTACCAGAAGTTCGAGACCACCATCGACGACGGCGCCTTCATCGGGTCGGACACCCAGCTGGTGGCGCCGGTGCGCGTCGGCAAGGGGGCGGTGGTGGGCGCCGGCACCACGGTGACCGCCGACGTGCCGCCGGGCGCGCTGGTGCTGACCCGCGCCGCCGCCGTCGAGAAGCCCGGCTACGCGCAGAAGCTGGCGAAGAAATACGCCGCCGCGCGGAAGTCCGGTTAGGATTGCAGCCCGGAGGTCCCGATGCCGTCGTCCGTGAAGGCGTTCTTCGATCAGAAAGTCCCCGCCGTCCTCGCCACCAGCCCCGAGAAGGCCAAGGACGTGGCGGCCGTCTACCTGTTCAAGATCAGCGGCGCCGACGGCGGGACCTGGACCGTCGACCTGGTGTCGAACCCGCCCACCTGCGTCCCTGGCGAGTCGGGTTCCCCGCAGTGCACGATCGAGGCCTCTGACGCCGACTTCCGCGGGATGATCGACGGCGGCATGCAGGCGGCGATGTCTCTGTTCTTCAGCGGCAAGCTGAAGATCGCCGGCGATCCGGTGCTGGCGACCAAGCTGTCGAAGCTGCTCCAGATGGCGGGTTAGTGAACCGCCGCCGCCGCCGGCTGATCTGGGGGTGGGGGGCGGCGCTGGTCGGGCTGGCGACGGCGGCCCGGCTCGTCTGGGTGCTGTCGGTCCCGACGGTGCCGGTGAGCGACTTCGCGATGTACCGCGAGTCCGCCAACTACCTGTCGGAGTTCGGGCGGCTCGACCACGGCTTCATCTACATGCCGGGGTTCGTGGCGCTGCTGGCGGCGATCAAGAACCTGGGCGGGGATCTCCTGGCCCAGAAGCTGGCCGGCGTCTTCTTCGGCGCGCTCGGCGCCGCGGGGCTGTTCGTCCTCACCTGGCGGCTCCTCGACGGCGGTGGCGGCGACGACGGTGACGCGGCCGGCGGCGGCGAGGCCGGCTGGCGGCGCCTCTGCCCCTGCCCGCACGCCGCGGCAGCGACGGCGATGTACGCGCTCTGGCCGGCGGGGGTGGCGATGTCCAGCGTGGTCGGCACCGACGTGCCGGCCGCGGCGCTGATCGTGGGGGCGCTGGCGCTGCTGGCGGCGCTCGGGCCCCGGCGCCCGTTCACCGCGGCGATCGTCTTCGGCGCCGCCATGGGGCTCGCGGCCTGGGTGCGGGCGGTGGCGCTGCCGCTCTCCGCGCTGTCGCTCGGATATTGGGTCGCGCGGCGCCAGCGGATCGGGCGCGCGCTGGCGCTGGCCGGCGCGGGGCTGGGGGCGGCGCTGGTGGTGCTGTCGCCGTGGGCGCTCCGGCACGTCGAGCAGAGCGGCGCGCTCTACTTCACCGACGACCACGGCGGCATCACCGCGCTCATCGGCGCCAACCCGAACTCCGAGGGGACCTACACGCGGGCGCTCAACCAGCTCTTCAAGGACGTCACCGGCCGCAGCGTCCTCGACGAGCCCCACCACGCGACTGACCAGGCGGCGTACGCGATCGTCCGCGAGTGGACGCGCTTCGAGCCGCGCTACACGCTGGGGCTCATGGCGCTCAAGGCCGAGCGCCTGTTCGGCCCCGAGGAGCGCCTGCTCTACTGGCCGCTCTTCCGTCCGGGCGTCCTGGTCGGCCGGCCGGCGGCCTGGTTCGGCGCCCGGCACGCGGCCCTCGCCGCGCTGGCCGACGGGGTCGGGCTGGTGGTGCTGGGGCTGGCGCTCGCGGGGATCGCCGCCGCGGCCGTCCGCCGGCGCTGGGCGTTGCTCTCGCTCCTGCCGTACCAGCTCGCGCTGGTCGCCACCTACACGCTGTTCTTCGCGGAGCCGCGCTACCGGCTGCCGATCGAGATGCTGGCCTTTCCGTTCGTCGCCTGCGCGCTGGGCGAGCTGGCCGGGCTGGCCGCCGCGCTGGCCCGCCGGGACCGCGCCGGCGTCCGTCGCGCCGGCCCCGCGCTGGGGGCCGGCCTCGCCGCGCTCTTGCTGTGGGACCTCGGCTGGCCGGCGATCGTCGACGGCGGCCGCGCGCTGCGGGCCGCGCACCGCTGGGCGGCGATCGAGGCGGCGTTCGCGTCGCCGGCCGGCCCGGCGACGCGCCTCCTGCTCTGGCGGCCGACGCCGCCGTTCGCCGCCAGCTCGCCGATCGAGGGGGCGCCGAACGGCCTGCACCTGAAGGTGGGCGCCGGCGGCGTCGCGCGCGCGCACGTCCGTCTGGGCGGCGGCCCGGTGCCGGCGGGCGCGTACACGCTCGCCGTGCGCGTCGCCGACGAGGCGGCGCAGCCGGTCCGCCTGCTGCTGGCGGGGACCGCCGCCGAGGTGGCGACCGGCGCGCCGGCCGACGAGGCGGCGACGACCGCTTCCACGCGCGGGCGCCTCGAGCTCGACGTCGCGCTCAGCGGGCCGCCCGGCGCCTCCGTCTGGCTCTCGGATCCACGTATCTCGGCTTCCGGTTCCATGACGCGCTGAAATAGCGGCGGGCGATCGTCCGCCCCCTCGGGGCGACCCCGTGTTAATGGTCGAAGAGGGGAGAGTGACGGTTGAGCTCCGACGCCTTCGATCCCGGGCCCCCCGCCGATCCGCCGCCGGTCGAGGACTGGTCCGCGCGGATCGAGGCGCTCCTCGCGGAAGCCGAGTCTGCCCCCGCCGGGGCCGAGCGGACCGCGCTGCTCTGCCGAATTTCCGAGATCTACGAGCGGCGCCTCGCCGACCCGGGCGGCGCGCTGGTCACCCTGCAGGCGGCGCTGGCCGAGGATCCGGCGAGCGGGCGCGTGATCCAGGAGATGGAGCGGCTCGGGCGCGGCCACGGGATCTGGGGCGAGGTGGCCGCCGTCGCCGCCGAGGTCGCGGCGGGGCTCGCCGATCGGAAGCTGGCGGCCGATCTCTGGGTGCAGATCGCGTTCTGGAACGAGACCGGGCGGGCGCTGCTCGACGAGGCGGCCCGGGCGGCGGAGACGGCGCTGGAGCTCGAGCCCGGGCACGGCGGCGCGCTGGCGTTGCTGGAGAACCTCTATCGCCGGCAGCGGAGCTGGGACCGCTACGTCGACGTGCTGGGGCGGAGGCGCGCGCAGCCGGGCGCGGACGCCGCCCGCTTCCCCGACGCCTACCGCGAGGTGCTGCGCTACGAGCCGCGGCACGGCGGCGCGCTGGCCGCGTTGGCGCATCTGCACGAGGAGGCGGGCGAGTGGGACGCGGCGGCCGACGCGCTCCGGCGCCTGGTGGCCGCGCTCCCCGACGACGAGGCGCGCCTCGAGCCGCGCTACGCGCTGGCCAAGCTGCTCAAGGAGCGCCTGCGCGATCCGGCAGGGGCCGAGGAGCTGCTGGCGCTGGCGCTCACGTTGCCGGGCGGCGCCGCGCACGCGCCGAGCCTGCTCCTGCTGGCGGCGCTCTACCGCGAGCGCAAGGACTGGCTCAAGGCGCGGCAGCTGCTGGGGCGGGCGGCGGCGGCGGCCGGCGACGTCGCCGACAGGACGCGCATCCTGGGCGAGGCGGCGGAGATCTGCGCGCGCGAGCTGGACGACGAGGCGCAGGCGGCCGACCTCTACGCCGAGATCGTGGTGCTCGATCCGGCGCGGACCGATCTGGTCGAGAAGCTGGCCGAGATCAAGCTCCGGCGCGGCGACTTCGAGGGGCTCCTGCCGCTGGCGGAGCTGCTGGCGCGGGGCGCCGAAGACGAGCCGCCGCCCGAGCGGGCGCGCCGGCTGCACCGGCTCGGGCGGGCGCGCGAGGCGACCGGCGACGACGCGGGGGCCATCGAGGCCTACCGGACCGCCGCGGTGGCGGAGGCGCCGCGCACGGCGCCCTCGGAGGCGCCGCCGGCGGCGCCCACGGAGCCGACGCTGGCGGCGCGCCGCGATCTCGGCGATCTGACCTTCCGGCGCCAGGACTGGAGCGACGCCGCCGCGGCCTACGACAGCCTGCTCGTCGAGCCGGCGGCGCTGCCGCGCGACCTGCTGCTGGTCGCCTACGAGCGGCTGGGCGTGGCCCGGCTCCGCGCGGGCGCGCCGGCGGAGGCGCTCGACCCGCTGGAGAAGGCGCTGGCGCTCGACCCCCGCCGCACCCGGGTGCTGGAGTCGCTGGTGGAGGCGGCGCGCGCGGCCGGGAACGACGACGCGGTGGTGCGCCACACCCAGGCGCTGCTGGCGGTCACCGACGATCCGAAGACCAAGCTCGCGCTGCTCGAGCACGTGGCCACCATCCACCACCAGCGCCGCCACGACCCGCAGCGGGCCATCGCCGCCTACCTGGAGGCGCTCCAGATCTGGCCCGACGAGCGGTCGATCATGCACCGGCTGCTCGAGCTCTACACCGAGACCAAGCAGTGGAAGCAGGCGGTGCAGCTCCTGGCCCGGCTGGCCACGCTGGCCGACGCGGCGACGCGGGCGCCGTACTACGTGGCCGCCGGCAACATCCTCGCCGAGGAGCTGGGCGCCCGGGCGGAGGCGATCGAGGCCTTCGAGCAGGCGCTCGACGCCGACCCGCACGACGGCAAGACCTTCGCCCGCGTCGACGAGCTATTGATCGAGGCGCGCGACTGGAAGACCGAGGAGCGGGTCTACCGCCGGCAGATCAAGCGCCTGGGCGCCGACCCGGACAGTTCGATCGGGAACCCTGAGAGGGTTCCCGAACCCTCCCGCGACGACTCCGCTCGGCAAAGCCGAGCTCCGTCCACGCGGCGGGCCGAGCTGGTGCGGCTCTGGCACGGGCTGGGCGAGATCTACCGGACGCGGCTCAAGGACGGGCCGGCCGCGCTCGCCGCCTTCGAGGTCGCGGCGTCGCTCGATCCCGACTCGCCCGAGCGCCGCCGGGTGCTCGCCGAGCTCTATCGCCTGGCGGGCCCGGCCACCTACGCCAAGGCGATCGCCGAGCACCGCGCGCTGCTCGCGCGGGCCGAGACGCTCGCCGAGATGGTGCCCGATCTGCGGACGCTGGTGCGCCTGTTCGTCGAGCTGGGGCGGCTCGACGAGGCGCACGCCGCCGCGGCGGCGCTGGTGCTGATCGGCCCCGCCGACGCCGACGAGCGCGCGCTCTACGCGCAGTACCGGCCGACGGGCGTGGTGCGGGCCCAGGCGCGCCTGACCGAGGAGATCTGGCAGAAGCAGATCTACCACCCCGACGAGGACCGGGCGCTGTCGCAGCTCCTGGCGGCGCTGGCCCCCGCGGTGGCGGCGGCCCGCGCGCGCCCGTTCAAGGAGACGGGCCTCAAGAAGAAGCAACGGCGCGACCTGGCCTCCGACCCGTCGCTGCCGTGCAAGGTGCTCGCCTATGGGGTGACGGTGCTGGGGGTGACCGCGCCCGAGGTGTACCTGGCGCCCGACGCCCCGGGCGAGGTCGAGGTCGTCAACGTGCGGGGGACGGTGGCGGGCGCGGCGGGGCTGCCGGCGCTGGTCCTCGGCCAGGGGGTCGCCGAGATGCGCTCCGACATCGAGCTGGCCTTCGTGGTGGGGCGCACGCTGGCGGCGCTCCGCCCCGATCACCTGCTGCGCTGGCCCGGCTACGTCCCCACGCTCGCCGAGCTGGAGATCGTGGTGCGGGCCGCGATCAGGGTGGTGAGCCCCGAGGCCGAGGTCCCGGCCGACCAGGGAGCCGCCGTCGCGCAGTACGCGGCCTTCCTCGAGCGGACGCTGACGCCACAGCTCCGCGAGCAGCTCACGCTGCTGGTGCGCCGGCTCCAGGCCACCGGCGCCGCGCCCGACGTCGGGCGCTGGTCGCGCGCCGCCTCCTTCTCCACCATCCGCGCCGGGCTGTTGCTGGCGGGCGATCTGGAGATCGCCGCGCGGCTCGGCCAGGCCGCCGCCCCCGCGATCGACGCCGGCGAGATCGCGCGCGACCTCTGCGCCTGGAGCCTCTCCGAGGGGTACTTCGAGCTGCGCGCCCAGCTCGGTCTGCGCACCGTCAACCTCGGTTTTCGCTAGATTCGGGACCCTGGAGGGTCCCGCACCCCCCGCGACGAGGTCGCGCCGGCGGAGCGTCGCGCCCGCAAGTCCGCGCTGTGCGCGGGCTCCGCGCAAGTTACATACATTTCCGCTGCACGAAACCTGACGTTTACCGCGCATTGATAGGTTGCTCCCACCACCCCAACACCACCATGCGAGGAGCACACCATGCCAGAAGGAGCATCGACCGCTGAGGCGGGACAGCCGTCCAGCCGCGCAACCCTAGGGCTCACCGGCCTGACGATCAACGCGATGGCGCTGATCGCCCCCGGCGCGTTCCTGTGGCTCACGTACCAGATGCAGTCCCTCTACGGCGCGCCGATGGCGGGCTCGGCGATGTGGTTCGGCATCATCGCCGCGCTCCTGCTCTGCTTCGCCACGGCGATCAGCTACGCCGAGCTCTCCAAGCTCTATCCGGGCGCGGGCTCGTCGTACTTCTTCGCCGAGCAGGCGTTCTTGAGCAAGACGCACGCGTTCAAGTTCGCGCGCATCGCCAAGTTCGTCACCGGCTGGGCGAGCCACCTCTACTACTGGGTCTACCCGGGCTGCATGGTCGGCGTGACCGCCATCCTCTCCGGGTACCTGCTGAACCAGTTCTTCCCCGACACCTTCAGCGGCAGCTACAACAGCCTGCCGTTCATGATCCTGTTCTGCGTCGCCTTCGCGCTGGGCATCGCCTACATCGCCTTCCGCGGCGTGACCGGCACGACGGGCGTGAACATGCTGATCAACATCGTCCAGATCACCGCGCTCTTGGTGTTCTCGGTGATGGCCATCTCCTACCGGGTGAAGCACCCGGAGGGGGCGCAGGGGCTGCAGCTCGTCAACGGCACGCCGATCGACTACGTGGTCGCGCAGGAGCCGGTGCTGGAGAACGGTGCCCCCAAGAAGGACGCCACCGGCGCCGTCGTCACCCAGAACAAGATGGACGCCTCGGGCAACCCGGTCCCCGAGATGAAGGACGGCAAGCCGGTCCCCTTCATCCTCAGCTACGCGGCCGATCAGGGGACCGTCATGGCGCCGGTCGACGCCGACCACCCCAAGGACCTGACGCCGCACTTCCAGTTCCACCCCAGCGCCAGCTCGGTGGTGGCGGCGCACGGCTTCTCCTACATCTTCATCCAGGCCTGCATCGCCATCCTGATCCTGGTCGGGTTCGAGTCGGTCACCTCGATGGGTGAGGAGGCCAAGAACGCCAAGCGCGACATCCCGCGCGCGGTGCTCCTGTCGCTCGGCATCCAGGGGATCTTCTGCTACCTCATCGAGTACTTCGCGGCGAACTACTTCCTCAACCAGGGGTACACGCTGGCGAACGCGGGGGCCTCGGGCGCGCCGCTCGGCGACATGATGGTGATGGTGGGAACCTGGCTGTTCGGCAGCTACTCCGCGGGCCGCGCCTTCATGCTGGTCCAGGCGCTCACGGTGTTCCTGGCGCTCATCGGCACCACGCTCTCCTGCCTCAGCACCGGGGCTCGCGTGACCTACGCGATGGGGAAGGACGAGGAGGTCCCCGGCCACTTCGGCATGCTGCACGGCAAGACGCTGACGCCGCACCGGGCGATCTGGACGCTGGCCATCCTCTCGGCGGTCATCGGCATCGTCACCGTGTCGCTCTACCTCGGCGGCACCACGCCGTCGGCGCTGGACGCCAAGTACCACGGCTTCTGGTACAGCTTCGGGATCTTCAGCGACCCGGCCACCTACGCCAAGCTGCCGAACACGCTGGTCATCGTGACGCTGGTGAGCAACTTCGGGACCTTCCTGCTCTACATGCTCACCTGCCTGACGGCCATCGTGGCCTTCCGCGAGCACCACAGCTTCAACGGCTTCAAGCACATGTTCGTGCCGATCTTCGGCCTCTGCGCCAACCTGACCTGCATGCTGTTCTACATCGTCGGTCCGTTCACGGTGGCCGGGATGAGCTGGAAGGAGCCGTTCATCGCGCTCGGCGTGGTGGCGCTCTGGGGCGGCTACGGCGCGCTCTACTTCCTGCGCAGCAGCAAGGCCAAGTCGAAGTCGGTCTTCGTCGACAAGCCGGCGACGTCGACCGCCACGATGTAGCGGCCGGACCGTTCGCCTCGCCCCCTCTCTCCGGTTCGCCCGGGGGGAGGGGCTGTTTTCGTTCAGCCCGGCGGGTAGGCCTCGGAGCCCATCTCGGAGGCGTCGAGGCCGGAGAACTCGACCTCGGCGTTCACCCGGTTGCCGACCAGGCGATCGGTGAGCCGGAAGAACCCGTACGCGAGAGGAAAAACGACCACGATGTTGGTGACCACGCCGACGAGCTGGGCGACCAGCTGCTTTCCGTCGCCGAACAGGAGCCCGCGCACCGGGCCGGCGACGCCGTTCCAGCCGACGCCGTACGTCCCGTCGGCGAACAGCCCCAGCGCCAGCGCGCCCCAGGCGCCGCACACGCCGTGCACCGCGAAGGCCCCCACCGGATCGTCGATCCGGAACCGCATCTCGACCAGCGCGACCGCCTTGGCGACCAGCAGGCCGGCGACCAGGCCGATGAGGACGGCCGCCGCCGGGCTGACGAAGGCGCAGGGCCCGGTGATCGCCACCAGCCCGCCGAGCAGGCCGTTGCAGGCCATCGCCACGTCGGGCTTGCGCAGGCTGTACCAGACGAAGACCAGCGCGGTGAAGGCCCCGGCGCTGGAGGCGAGCATGGTGTTGACGGCGATGGTGGCGATGCGCGGGTCGGCGCCGGCCAGCGTCGACCCGGCGTTGAACCCGAACCAGCCGAAGGCGAGGATCAGCGTGCCGACGACGGTCATCGGCAGGTTGTGGCCGGGGATGGCGCTCACCGTGCCGTCGCGGCGGAACTTGGCGGCGCGCGGGCCGAGCACCAGCGCGCCGGCCAGCGCGGTCACGCCGCCGGTCATGTGCACCACCGACGAGCCGGCGAAGTCGACGTGACCATGCCCGAGCCCCCAGTTGGTCCCCATCGCCGCCAGCCAGCCTCCCCCCCAGACCCAGTTGCCGTAGAGGGGGTAGAGCAGCATCGACATGAAGAGGCCGTAGCAGAGAAAAGAGGCGAACCGCCAGCGCTCGGCCATGGCGCCGGTGGGGATGGTGGCGGCGGTGTCCATGAACACCGCCGAGAAGAGGAACATCGCCAGGTTCGCCGGATCGTGCGGCGCGGTCAGCAGCGCGAAGCGCGAGGCGCCGAACAGGCCCAGGTGATGGCCGCCCAGCGCCAGCCCCACCTCGCGCGCGCCCGGCAGCGGCTCGCCCAGCGCCGGCCACCCCGCGACGCCCCCGGCCAAGAGGCCGTAGCCCACCAGCCAGAAGCCGAGCACGCCGATCGGGTAGATGACCATGTTCATGGCCATGGTGTTGACGGCGTTCTTGGCCCGCGTGAAGCCGGTCTCCACCATCGCGAAGCCGACCTGCATGAACATCACCAGGAACCCGGCCACCAGCACCCAGACGAGATTGAGCGCGACCTCGACGTGACCCTGGTTCATGACGGCCTCTCTGTTTCGTCAGCGGCCGGAGCGCGCCGCGGAGGGCGGCTCGGCGTGACGGTT
>DASZVW010000654.1:0-16629 GCA_035546895.1 Polyangia bacterium | reverse complement strand
GGAGGGCGCCATCGGCCTCGGCACCGGCGGCGACGGCACCAGCGCCGCCGAGGGGAACTGGTACGAGGGGGTCATGACCGCCGCCTACGCCTCCGACTCCGCCGACGACGCCGTCCAGGCCAACATCGTCTCCGTCTACGGGCAATAGCAAGCGGCGGCGATCCCCGCGCGGAGGCGTTTTGCCCCGCGGGGCATTTTGCCTCCGACATCGGCGCCGGGCGAGCGCGGGCGGCCGGCACGCGCGCGGCATCGCGCTTGCGTGTTCCGGCGCGCATGCGACCCTCTCCGCGCGCCCCCGCCTCCATTCTCACTCTGGTCCTGATCGCCTCCGCCGCCCGCGCCAGCCCGGCGCCGGTCGCGGCGACGCCGCAGCCGCCGCCCGGCCCCACGAAGATCGAGTGGCGCGACGTCTTCTGGGGCGATCACTACGGCCGCCTGCGCCACACGGAGAAGCCCTACCAGGACGGGCGGCTGCTGGAGGGCCCGGGCCTCTACCTCGCGCTTCGGCGCCCCGACCTCGCCGAGGCATACCGGAAGCGGCAGGAGACCAAGACCGGTCTCGGGGTCATGAGCGGCCTCTCCCTCCTCACCGCCGCGATCGCGGTGGGGATCGTCAACGCCGATCAGAAGAACGGCGGCCCCGCCCCGACAGCGCCGCTCGTCGGGCTCGTCCTCAGCGTGGTGCTGGCCGGCGTCTTCGGCATCGCCAACGCCTGCACCCCCGCCGACGTCCTCACCGACGACGAGCTCCACCGGCTGATCGACGCCCACAACCAGATGCCCTGAACGCCTTCCTGATCTGGAGGTCCCGGTGCTCTCCCCCCCTCTGGCGCGCGCCAGCTCGCCGCCCTCCCCGAGCCGGCGCCTGCAGCCGCTCGCTAACGACGGCCCGGGCGCGCCCAGCGCCGGGTGAAGAGCTCGATGAGCGGACCGTTGGCCCGGTCGGGAGAGGGGAGCGCGTCCGATCCCCGGTAGAGGCCGAAGGCGTCCTCGTGGTACGCGTGGTACGAGGCGCTGAGGTGTCGCGCGTCGAGGAGATCGATCATGTCCGAGACCCAGCGCAGGCCGCCCCGATCCCCCTCGAACGAGCCGCGGATCGCCCCCCACTCGCCGAGGAAGAGCGGCACGTGGTGCTGGTGCCCCCAGCCGGTGTAGGCGTCGATCGCCTGGGCCAGGAAGGCCTTGTCGCGGCTCTGGACCGGGACGGAGGAGGCGAAGAAGTCGAGCCGGATCTGGCAGGTGGCGGCGGGCGGGATGTTCTCGCCGCGCATCCAGCCGCTGAGCCGGTAGGTGGCGCCCGGGCGGACGCGGAAGCGCAGGGCGTCGGCGCCCAGGTTGGCCTCGCCGCGCGCGCCGCCCGCGACCAGTGAGGCGTTGTCGCCGTGGCCGCTGTCCCCGGGGACGCTGCCGCCGCTGCCGTCCTTGGTCCAGAAGAACCACCCGCGGTTGCTGGTGAGGTTCTCCGACCAGATCACGCGCTTCACCTCCCCCGCGTCGTCCAGCTCCTCGAGCGTCAGGTCGTCGAAGAAGACCGTCCCCTTGCCGACGTGGTCGACGACCAGCACCGGCTTGCCGACGACGATCGACGGATCGGTGGCGTGGAACGGCGCGCCCGGGTAGTGGGTCCAGGGGGTCGTGCCGGGCGGCAGCTTGGGACTGCCGTCGGTGGCGGCGCGCCGGTCGAGCAGGAACCACGGGACCTCGGCGCGATCGGGATCGGGGTAGCGCGCCTCGGCGGGGGTGAACGGGACCCACGACGCTCCCTGGTGCGTGAAGTGAAACGGCTCGTAGAAGTGGAACTCGTAGACGACGTTGGGGTCCGGGATCGTGAAGAAGTTGTGGTCGGCGTCCTCGCGCCAGGCGTGCCCGACGGAGTTGAGGCGCTCGACGAACAGGATGTGGTCGGGATCGACGGCCCGGATGGCGGCGGCCGCGCGGGTGGCGAGATCGATCCACTGCTGCTTGTCGCGCGTGACGACCGGCTCGTTGAGGAGATCGTAGCCGGCGATGGTCGCCTCGCCGCGGTAGCGGCGCGCGATGGCGGTCCAGAGGTGGATGAACCGCTCCTGCAGCTCGGGCTTCTCCCACAGCGCCTTGCCGGCGCCCAGCGACTGGAACCCGCCGGGGGGGACGTGCATGTTGAGCACCAGGTAGACGCCGTGCCGCTTGGCCCAGGCGACGTTGTCGTCCAGCCACTGCCAGCCGTCGTCCAGGTAGGTGCCGGGCGCGGCGTCCGACTCGAACGTCCGGTAGTTCATGTAGAAGCGCACGGCGTTCATCCCCATGGCGGCGATCCGCTGGTAGTCGGTCTCGTCGTGGTGGCGCCGCGGCAAGCGCACGTTCGTCCAGACCTCGTTCCCGAAGGCGACCGCGCGCAGCACGACCGGCCGGCCGCGCCCGTCGCCGATCTGCTCGCCGCGCACGCGCAGCGGCGCCGCGGGCGCGGCGGGCGGGCGGGCGGCGCCCGCCGCGCCGGGCGAGAGGCCGACGAGCGGCGCGACCAGCAGCGCGGCCAGGAGCCAAAGGTGCGGGCGGAGCATGCGCTGACGAGCTTGCCTTGCCATTTTCAGACCAACCATAGCCGCCGCGCGGGTGGCCGCGAAAGGCCGACGCCCAGCTCGTCCCCGGCGTCTGGTCGTCCGCGCCGGACGACCGCGGCCACTGGCGGGCGGGCGGGTGCGGCGCGCTGCTATTGCGCCGCGCGCGGCGGGCGGGTCGCCGCGCCGTCCAGGAAGCGGAGCGAGTCGGCCAGGTGCAGGCGCCAGTAGAGCCAGTCGTGGCCGCCCGCGAACTCCTCGTACTGGTGCTCGACGCCGCGCGCCTCCAGCGCGGCGTGCAGGGCGCGGTTGCCGGGCAGCAACGGATCGCCGGTGCCGCAGTCGAACCGCAGCGGCGGCAGGCGCGCGGCGTTGACCTCCAGCCAGTGCAGCGCGGTGCCGTCCGGCTGGCCGAAGCCGGGGAGCGCCTCCAGGCGATCGCCGGTCGTCTCGGCGAGCCGCCCCAGGGTGGTGACCGCCGAGTGCGCGGAGATGCCGCGGAAGCGGTCCGGGTACTTGGCGCCCAGGCGGAGCGCGCCGAACCCGCCCATCGACAGCCCGGCGATGGTGAGCGGCGACGAGCCGGTGACGCGATCGTCGGCCCGCGCCGCCGCCACCGGGACCTCCTCCACGATCCAGCGTTCGTAGTCGGCCTCGGCGTGCGGGACGTAGCCGCTGCCGAGGCCCCAGTGCCCGTCGGACGGCATCGCCAGCGCGACGGGGGCGATCTCCTCATCCTCGATCAGCCGCGCCGCGGTCAGGTGGGCGGCGCCGTTCAGGGGCCACGACCAGGCGCTTCCCCCTGCGCCGTGGAGCAGGATCAGCAAGGGGAGCGTCGTCCGGGAGGCGCGAACCGGCGGCGCCCAGAAGCAGACGTCCGCGCGCCGCCCGAGCGCGCCGCTGTGCACGGTGATCACCCGCAGCCCGTCCCGTTCGAAGCGCGGGTCGGAGAGCTCGACCGAGGCGAAGGAGATCCGGTTCACTGGCCCCAGATCTCGACGTGGGCGCGCGCGCCGGGCGGCACGCTCCCGCGGGCCAGCTCCACGCCCCGGATGAACCGCACGTGGTTCGGAAGATCGATGGAGCGGCTGCGCGACCCGTCGGCGAAGGCGTGCCGCAGGCCCGGCGACCAGCGCTGGCCGTTGCCGAACTCGAGCACCACGTCGCCGACCTCGAGGCTGCTCTCGGTGACGACCAGGGTGACGCGCGCGGTGCGCCCTTCGGACTTCCCCACGTGGACGATCTCGCGCGCGAACTGACCCGCGACCCAGGCGTCGCCCATCAAGCGCCAGCCCGCCATGTCGGGGTGGCCCGCGACCCCGGGCGGCGGCGGCGGACCGGCGGGCGGTGGCGCGGTGCCGAGCGTACAGGCCGACAGGGCGACCAGAAGGACCAGCGGCAAGCGCGGCATCGGCACGGCGCCAGCCAGCGTAACACCTTGGCGCGCACCGGCGTAGCCGGGCCCGCCGGCCTGCCGGGTGGGGACGGCGACGCGCGCCGTCGGGCCTTTCTCAAGCACGGGGATGGTCCTGCCGACATCGTGTCATTCGACCACACGTGTCGGAGGGGGAAACGACGTGAAGGTCAACCGCTCGGTCTGGTCCGCGCCCTCGGGGTGGACGCACGGGGACGGTGGCGCCGCCACCGAGGACGTCGATCTGGCGCTGGTGTTCGGCGCCACGGCGCCGATGATCGAGGCGCGGCTCGGCGACATCCGCCGGCGCTATCCGAACGCCTACCTCTGCGGGAGCTCGACGGCGGGCGAGATCGTCGGGAAGGAGGTGCGCGACGACTCGGTGGTGGTGACCGCGATCGAGCTCGAGAAGACCGAGCTGCGCACCGCCGAGGTCACGGTCGCCGGCGCGGACGAGAGCCTGGCGGCCGGGCAGAAGCTGGCCGCCAGCATCCCGCACGCGGGGCTGGTGCACACCTTCGTGCTGGCGGACGGCCTGGCGGTCAACGGCACCGAGCTGGTCCGGGGGCTCTGCGCCGGGCTCCCCGCCGGCGTGGCCGTCACCGGCGGAAGGGCGGGCGACGGCGAGCGCTTCGCCCACACCTACGTCTGCGCCGGCGAGTCGGTGGCCGAGCGCCGCACCGTGCTGCTCGGCTTCTACGGCGAGCGCCTCCGCGTCGGCTACAGCTCGATGGGGGGATGGGATCCCTTCGGGCCCGAGCGGCGGATCACCCGCGCCCGCCGCAACGTGCTCTACGACCTGGACGGGCGGAGCGCGCTGGAGCTCTACAAGCGGTACCTGGGCGAGCACGCCAAGGACCTGCCGACGAGCGGCCTCATGTTCCCGCTCACCGTGCGCGATCCGGCGACCGGCGACAGCGTGACGCGCGCGGTGGTCGGCATCGACGAGGCGGCGCAGAGCATGACCTTCGCCGGCGACGTCCCCGAAGGGGCGTTCGTGCGGCTCATGCACGCGAACTTCGACCGGCTGGTCGACGGCGCCTGCGCGGCCGCCCGCGCCAGCCAGCAGATGCTCGGCGTCCCCGCCGAGCTGGCCATCCTGGTGAGCTGCATCGGACGCAAGATGCTCCTCAAGCAGCGGGTCGAGGAAGAGGTCGAGGGGGCCATCGAGGCGCTCGGCCCCGGCACGCACGCCACCGGCTTCTACGCGTACGGCGAGCTGTCGCCGGCGGCCCCGGGCGCGGCCTGCACGCTCCACAACCAGTCGATGACGGTCACCCTCTTCGCCGAGGTCTAGCCGCGCATGCCGAACCTGCACAGACTGCTGGAGCGCCAGTTGCGGAAGCACCTCCGCGGCGAGCCCGCGCCCGAGCTCCAGCGCCTCTTGCAGGCGGTGAACGACGCCTACCAGCAGCAGGACCAGGATCGCCAGCTCGTCGAGCGGGCCATGGAGCTCTCCTCGCAGGAGCTCTACGAGCGCAACCGCGCGCTCGCCGCGGCGCAGGAGCTGCTGCTGGCCGAGGTCGAGCAGCGCAAGCGCACCGAGTACCGGTACACCCTGGCCGCGCATGGGGCCAACGACGGGCTGTGGGACTGGGACGTCGAGACCGGCCGCGTCTACTACTCGCCGCGGTGGAAGGCGATGCTGGGGTACGAGGACGGCGAGATCGGCGACGAGCTGTCGGAGTGGCTCGATCGCGTGCACGCCGACGACCTGCCGCGGCTGCGCGCCGACATCGACGCCCACCTGCGCCGCGACAAGGAGCACCTGGCGTCGGAGTTCCGCATCCGCCACCGCGACGGCCGCTACCGCTGGGTGCTGTGCCGCGGGATCGCGGTCAAGGACCCCGAGCGCCTGACGCTGCGGGCGGCCGGCTCGCTGACCAACATCACCGATCGCAAGCTGGCCGAGGAGCAGCTGCACTTCGAGGCGATGCACGACTCGCTCACCGGCCTCGCAAACCGCAGCCTGCTGACGGACCGTCTCACGCACAGCCTGGCGCGCAACAACCGCGACCCCGAGAGCCGGTTCGCGCTGCTGTTCATCGATCTCGACGAGTTCAAGGTGATCAACGACAGCCTGGGCCACCAGGTGGGCGACAAGCTGCTCATCGAGGTGGCGCGCCGCCTCTCCACCTGCGCGCGCAAGGTCGACACCATCGCCCGCATCCCCGCCGATCACGTGGCGCGCATCGGCGGCGACGAGTTCGTGATGCTGCTGGAGGACCTGGCCAGGTCCGAGGACGCGCTGCGGGTGGCCGAGCGCGTCCACGGCGCGCTGGCGGAGCCGTTCGGCCTGGGCGTCCACGAGCTGATGGCGCGCGGGAGCATCGGCATCGCCACCAGCGACGCGGGGTACGGGCGGCCCGACGAGGTGCTGCGCGACGCCGACATCGCCCTCTACCAGGCCAAGCAGGCCGGCAAGGGCTGCACCTGCATGTTCGACCCGCAGATGCACGAGCGGGCGATGGCCCGCTGGTCGACGGAGACGGAGCTCCGCCACGCCATCGAGCGCGACGAGTTCGAGGTCCACTACCAGCCGATCGTCGACGGCGACGGCCGGCTGGCGGCCCTCGAGTCGCTGGTGCGCTGGCGCCACCCCGCGCGCGGGCTGGTGCCGCCCGACGCCTTCATCCCCATCGCCGAGGAGACCGGCCTCATCGTGCCGCTCGGGAAGCTGGTCCTGGCCCGGGCCTGCCGCCAGCTCCGGCGGTGGCAGCGCGAGATCCCCTCGTTCGCCGAGCTGGCCGTGGGGGTGAACATCTCCCACCGGCAGTTCGTGTCACCCGCGGTGGTCGACGACGTCGCCCGCATCCTCGACGAGACGGGGCTGGCGCCGCGGAACCTGCGCCTCGAGGTGACGGAGTCGGCGGCGATGCAGAACGCCGCCCAGACCATCGAGACCATGGCCCGGCTGCGCGCGATGGGCGTGCTCATCTACATGGACGACTTCGGCACCGGCTACTCGTCGCTGGCCCAGCTCCAGCGGATGCCGCTCGACGCGCTCAAGATCGATCGCGCGTTCGTCAAGGACATGATCGAGGACCAGACCAGCCGCTCGATCGTCGAATCGATCATCGCGCTCGCGCACACCATGCGGCTCCGGGTGATCGCGGAGGGGGTGGAGACGGCGGAGCAGGCGTCCCGGCTGGCCGCCTCGGGCTGCGACTACCTGCAGGGCTACCACTTCGGCCGCCCTCTGCCCGTCGAGCGGGTGGCGGAGATCGTCGAAGCGCGCGCCCTGCCGAGACCGCCGCGGGCGGCCGCGCTCTAGGCCCGCCGCGCCGCCGACGTTCGCTAGAATCGACGCGTGACGCCGGTGGCGATTCGGTGGCGGTCCCTGCACCGTCCGGGCTTCGATCGGTGCGCGCTCGAGCCGGCGCCGGCGGGCGCGCGCCTGGTCGGCTCGGCGAGCTACACCGCCGAGTCGGGGCCGGCCCGGCTCGACTACCGGGTGGCTTGCGACCGCGCCTGGCGCACCACCGACGCGCGCGTGGCGGGGACCCTGGCGGGACGCACCGTCGAGCTCGCCTTCACGCGAACGGCGGACGCCCTCTGGACGATGAACGGCGCGCCGGTCTCCGTCGTTCGGGGCTGCCTCGACCTGGACCTCGGCTTCACGCCGGCCACCAACCTGCTGGCCATCCGGCGCCTCGCGCTCGCGGTCGGCCAGACCGCGCCGGCGCCCGCCGCCTGGCTGGACGTCGAGGCCGGCACCCTCTCGGTGCTGCCGCAGCGCTACGAGCGCCGCTCCGCGACCACCTACTGGTACGAGGCGCCCAGCGTCGGCTACCAAGCGCTGCTCGAGGTCGACGCCAGCGGCTTCGTCACCCGCTACCCGGGTCTGTGGGTGGCGGCGCCGGCGCCCTGATTCGGCCGCGGGGCTGCGGCGCCGCCCCTGTCCCTCGATCCGCGCCTCCGCGGGCCTACGAGGTGGGGGGCGCCGGCACCGGCGGTGGGGGCGGCGGCGCTGCCCGCGGCGGCGGGAGCGGCATCGAGACCAGGCGGCACTCCCCGACCCCGGTCGCGCCGACGGCGTCGGGGACCAGCTGCAGCGCCGAGCGCGCGTAGAGGATGCCCATCTTGACCTCCTGCCAGACGAAGTAGCGCTGGCCCGGCAGGGTGTCGAGCACCAACAGCGTATCGTTCTCGGCGTGAGAGACCAGCGTGTGGCGGCCGGGGGGCACCTCCCAGACCATGAAGCTCTTGGCGACGGTGGCGCCCCAGGGGCGTCCGTCGAGATCGACGTCCATGTGAACCGAGTAGCCGATCACTTCGTTGCGGTAGACGTAGATGAGGGCGCTCTCGGGGCCCGGTTGTCGCTGCTTCATTCGGGCGTCGTCCGCCGCGGCGGCCATCGGCACGGTCGCGCACCCAACCGCCGAGAGCGCCAAGCTCACCACCAGTGCCGCCACGACGGATCGCTGCATGGACGGGATGCTAGCGGAATCCCCGGGGCCGGCCAACCGCGCTAGTCACGCCGTTCGCCGCGGGGAACGGAGGCACGGCACCCGCAAGCCCCGGGAGGCGGTAGTAGACCATGAACTTTCCGATGAGACGGCCGCGCGTGACGAGCGGGATGAAGGCGAGCGACCCGCTCCCCTCCTCGGCGAACAGCGGCATCGTGATGCCCAGCGCGCCCAGCGTGCGCTCGCCCGAGACCAGAGGAAGGCAGGAGATCCGGTAGGACCACCCCGCCGCCACGGCTCCCTATAACAACCAAACGAAGCTCCGGACCGCCCCCCTCATCGCTCGGTGGCGGCGGCGAGCCGCCGGGCGCTCGCCCGACCGCCGGTTTCGCCTGCAGCGCGACGGGGCGGTCCCCAGGCCGCAAGCTCCGGAAGCCGCGCCTCGACCCCAGATCTACCGGCCCGCCGGGCGCCGCGGGTCGCCGGTGGACCTCAGGGCACCTCGACGGACCGCCCGACGCCGCCGGCGCCGCCCACCTCGCTGCGGCCGTTCGCCAGTCCGCCCGCGCCGCCCGCGACCGTCACGTTGGCGAAGCCGACGATGGGCTGCACGTGGCTCAGGTAGACGGCGCCGCCGGCCCCGCCGCCGCCGCCGCCGTAGTCGCCGAACTCGACGGTGCCGTCGGCGCCGCTGACGTCGATCGAGGAGGTGATGGTGATCTGGTTGGCGAAGATGATCACGATGCCGCCGCCGTTGCCCCCCTCGCCGAGCGCGCTGTTGGTGGTGTAGCCGCCGGAGCCGCCGCCCGAGCCGAAGAAGATCTGGGCCAGCGCGGCGTCGCCGTAGACGCTGCCGCCCACCCCGCCCACGATGATCGGGGAGCAGCTGGTGTGGTTGCCGCCCTTGGTGCCCGCGGTGGCGTACGCGCCGCCACCGCCGCCGCCGCCCTCGCAGCCCCCTTGCTTGGCGCCGCCGTTCCCACCGCCGGCGTTGGCCGTGTTGGTGGTCAGCCCGGTCACGCCCGGCCCGGTGTAGGACTCGCCCTGCTGCTTGAAGGCGACGCTGCCCGGATCGTTGTTGTTGCCGACGCCGCCCCGGTAGCCGCGTCCCTTCATCGTCATGCTCCCCGCGACCGAGACGGTGCCGGTGGCGTCGAACGCCAGGATGCCGCCGGTGGTCCCGTTCCAGGCGGCCGCCGTGAGCGTCTGCCCGGACGGTATCGTGACGTTGGTGTACTGCGGGACGACGATGGCCTGCGCGTGGTTGTTGGTGCCGGTGCTGGTGTAGGTGTGCTGCAGGGGCTGCTGCAGCGTCAGCACCGCGCCCGACACGCTCGCCACGGTGGCGCGCTCCCAGTTGCCCGCGTTGGTCCCCTGCGACTGATGGATGAGGATCGTCTGTCCGGTCGCGAACCCGGTGCCCGTGGAGAGGGTCAGCGTCGTCTGTCCGCTGGTCCCCGTGGCCCCCGCCGCGATGCTGTCGATGGTGACCGTGCCGGAGACCATCAGCGCGCCGTCCGAGCCGCTGCCGGTGGTCGCGGCGCAGGTGACGGCGACGTTGGTGACGTTGGCGGCGCCGACGGTCCCGCTGCCGCTGGCGACGGTGCACGTCTGCGCCGGCGAGGTGGGCTGGGTGAAGACCGTGACCGCGTAGGTGGCGCCGCTCGCCACCGCGGTGGCGAAGGTGAAGGTCCCGCTGGCCGAGACCGACAGGTTGTCGCCGCCGTTGTCGCGCAGCACGAGGCCAGACCCGGTCAGGCCGCTGACCGACCCGCCGACGGTGTAGCTGTTGGTGGTGCAGGTGACGGCCACGCTCGTCACGTTGGCGCCGGCCACGGTCCCGGAGCCGGAGGTCACCACGCAGGTCTGGCTCGGCGAGCCGGGTTGCGTCTGCACGGTGACCGCGTACGCCCCGCCGCTCGCCACCGGCGTCGCGAAGGCGAAGGCCCCGTTGGTGCTGAGCGTGAGATCGTCACCCCCGTTGTTCCGCAGGACGACCGTCCCCGCCAGCCCCGAGACGGTCCCCCCGACGGTGTAGCTGTTGGTGGCGCAGTTGACGGTCACGCCGGTCACGTTGCCGGCGCCCACGCTGCCGGTGCCCGCGGACACGGTGCACGTCTGGGTGGGACCGGTCGGCTGCGCCAGGACCGTGACCGCGTAGGTGGCGCCGCTGGCCACCGCGGTCGCAAAGGTGAAGGTCCCGTTCGCCGAGACCGCCAGGTCGTCGCCGGCGTTGTCCTGCAGCTTGAGCCCGGTGCCCGCCAGGCCGGTCACGTTGCCGCCGACGGTGAACGTCGAGGTGGTGCAGGTGACGGTGACCGTCGAGACGTCGGCGCCCCCCATGGTCCCGCTGCCGTTCCCGACCACGCAGACCTGCGTCGGCGAGGTGGGCTGGGTCAGCACCGTGACGTTGTAAGGCGCGCCGCTCGTGACCGCCGACGCGAACACGAAGGTGCCGTTGCTGGTGAGGGTCAGGTCGTCGCCGCCGTCGTCCTGCAGGACGACGCTGGCGCCGGTGGCGAGCCCCGAGATGGAGCCGCCGACGGCGTAGGTGTTGGTCACGCAGGTGACGCTCACCGTGGTGACGTTGGCGTTCGTCACGGTGCCGGAGCCCGCCGCCACGCTGCAGGTCTGGCTGGGCGCCGACGGCTGCGTCTGCACGGTCACGGCGTACGCCGAGCCGCTGGTCAGCGGCGTCGCGAAGGCGAAGGCGCCGTTGGCGGTCAAGGTGAGCGCGTCACCGCCCTCGTTTTGAAGGACGACGGTGCCGTTCAGGCCGGCGATCGTCCCCCCCACCGTGAAGGTGTCGGTCGCGCAGTTGACGATCACCCCGGTCACGTTCTGCGAGCCGACGGTGCCCGTGCCCGCGGAGACCACGCAGGTCTGGACCGGCGCCGACGGCTGGGCCGAGACGGTGACCGCGTAGGCGCTCCCGCTCGCGACCGGGGTGGCGAAGGTGAAGGCGCCGTTCTGGCTGACGGAGAGGTCGTCCCCGCCGTTGTCCTGTAAGACCAGCGTGGCGTTGCTGGCGAGGCCGATCACCGTCCCGCCGACGGTGAAGGAGGTCGTCGTGCAGGTCACGGCGACGGTCGTGACGGCCGCCGAGCCCACCGACCCGCTCCCGTTCGCGACCGTGCAGACCTGGGTCGGCGACGAGGGCTGCGTCTCGACCGTCACCGCGTAGGGCGCGCCGCTGGCGACGGCGGTGGCGAACGCGAACGGGCCGTTGGCCGTCACGGAGAGGCTGTCCCCGCCGCCGTTCTGCAGGATCACCGTGGCGCCCGTCGCCAGCCCGGTCACCGCCCCGCCGACCTTGTAGGTGTTCGTCGTGCAGGTGACGACCACGCTGGAGACGTTGGCGCTGCCGACGCTGCCGGTGGCGCCGGCGAGCGTGCAGGTCTGCGCGGGCGCGCTCGGCTGCGAGAGGACGGTGACGGCGTAGGGCGCGCCGCTGGCGATGGGCGTCGAGAAGGCGAAGGTCCCGTTGGCGTTGAGGGAGAGGTCGTTTCCGCCGTTGTTCTGGAGGACGACGGTGCCGTTGAGGCCGGAGATCGTCCCGCCGACAATGAAGGTGTCGGTCGCGCAGTTGACCACCACGCCGGTGACGTTGCCCGAGCCGACCGTGCCGCTGCCGCCGCTCACCGTGCAGGCCTGCGCCGGGGCGCTCGGCTGCGTCTGGACCGTCACCGCGTATGCGGCGCCGCTGGCCAGCGGGGTGGCGAAGGTGAAGGCGCCGTCGGCGCCGACGGTCAGGTCGTCACCGCCGTTGTCCCGCAGCACCAGCCCGGAGCCGGTCAGGCCGGTCACCGTCCCCCCGATCGTGAACTTGTCGGTCGTGCAGGTCACCGCGACGTTGGTGACGTTCGCGCCCGCGATCGAGCCGCTGCCGTTGGCGACCATGCAGGTCTGGGTGGGCGTCGAGGGCTGCGTCCCGACGGTGACCGCGTAGGCGGCGCCGCTGGCGAGCGAGGTCGGGAAGACGAAGGTCCCGTCCGCGCTCACGCTCAGGCTGTCGCCGCCGTTGTCCTGAAGCACGAGGCCGTGGCCGGCCAGGCCGGAGACCTGGCCGCCGACCTGGAACGTCTCCGGCGCCACGTCGCCGCCGCCGTGGTCCATTCCGGCGTCGCTTCCCCGCGAGCCGCCGGCCGGGTGGTCGACGCCGCCATCACCGGGGCCGCCGCCGCGGCCGCCGCCTCCGCCGCCGCCCCCGCAACCAACCATCAGAAGACCGCTCAAACAGACCTTGACCACGACGCTGAATGTACGCACGCCGGATGCATCGGCACATCGTGTCGATTGGTTTAGCGCGACGCTCAACAAATTTAAAACATTCTGTCTCGACAGTTTGCCGACGTCGCAACGATCGATCGATCACCGGTCCAATGACGGCCCCCCGCTCGCGCCCAGGGCGACGAGGAGCTCGTCCAGCCGCTCGTGCGGCTCGTACCCGCCGCCCTCGAAGCCGCCCGCGAGCGGGGACTCGTCGGGCAGGTAGAGGCTAGCGCCTCTCCAGGAACCCTCGGCCTTCGAAGATCGCCGGCGCCGCCTTTTCGATTCGCGCCGCCCGGGTCGCCGACTGCTTGGCCGCGGCGAAGTGGTAGAGGTAGCTCCGCTGCCGTCCCGGCGTCAGCGCCTCGAAGGCGCGCTTGAAGCGCGGGTCCTTCCGGAACCGCGCCGTCAGCTCCTCGGGGACCGGGAAATCCGAGGTCTTCTTCGGCTCTACCCGCAGCCCGGCCTTCTCGACGGCGATGGCCTCGCGCACGTAGGCCTTGATGGCCGACGCCTGCGCCCTGATCTCCTTCACGCTGGTGAACTTCATCACCCGCGCGGCCTGCACCTGACCGAGCTGCACCAGCACCTTCTTGGGGTCCTTCAAGAGGGCGCCCTGAAAGAAGCCCAGCGCGAAGTACTCCTTGAAGCCCTGCATGATCACGATGTTCTTCCCGTCCACCGTGTAGGTGGGCTTTCCCCACTTGCACGCCTCCGTCATCGCAAAGCCGGCGAGCACCCGCCGCATCTCCGCGATCTCCGCCTCCCATCGCTCTCGATACGCCATCTCCATGTCAGCACCTCTTCTAGCAACTCGTGGGCTTGGGACAATATCGGGTCGCGACGCCGGAGTCCTCTCCTGCGTCCTGCCGGGCCGCCGGCATCATCAGGGCGCAGGGACCGTCGTCGTCGTTGCCGCTCACCGCGGGGGGCCGTCGGTGACGGTGACCCGGGCCGTCAGCCAGTCGATCTCGCAGGTGGGCAGTGACACGTCGTTCATCACGAACATCTGTTCGACCGCCTGGAGGCCGCCCAGCGCGTGGAGGGACACCAGGGCGTCGTTCTCCCCGAGCAGCAGCCGCAAGCTCGCCTTCGCCCCCCTGAGTGAAGTCGACATGAAGAGAGCCCCTCGAGCGAATGGTAGCACCGAGGGGACCGTCGCCGCGTCAGAGTCTGCGTCGGGCTGGTCGTACATGTTGCAGCCCGTATCGAGAGCCGGCGCTCAAGGGGATGGGCAGGTGCTTCGCCCCCAATTCAACCGGACGATGTGGGCGAGGCGGGACCACTTCCAGAGGGGCCCGTGAATGACCGGCGAGAGCTCATCGTAGAGCGCATGCAAACAAGGGTCGGCGATCGTGTTCTGACCGCTCCGCAGCGTTTCGAGGTAACCAGCGGGTATCTCTCGAAAGAAGTGACCGATTCGCCAACCTGGTCCGGGGGCTATGCGGATGCGCGCCAGCAGCGGTTCGGTCAGCGCGAAGCGTTCCACGACGTGTTTTTCAGCGGAATTGGCGTAGCTGGCCAGGCCGACCAGATCGTGGACAACGACGTGCTCCGGTGAGCGGCCCACGTGTTCTTCGAAGTCACGAAGATAGCCATGCGTCCGCCACTTCTCTTCCCGGATGTTTGCCACCAGCCCCGTCTGTTCCACATAGCATTCACGCTCATCGACGACGCCGGAGCGCGGGACGACACAATCGGTCTGCGTTCGCTCGGCGCGACGATCGGAAAAAGAGCCGAGCACCATGACGGCCAGACCGAAGGCGGCCACCAGCGGAACCCGCGGCAAAAACGCTATCTGAGAGGCCACGACGAGGACGCACACCACATACGACGTGGTCAGGAAGCGGCCGCTCATGAAGTCACCGCCGATGGCGACCACATAGAGGAGATAGAGACCGACGCCCGAAAGCAGCAGCCGTGCCGCGAGCGTCGTCTGTCGCCGGGTGACGACGAATGCTCCCGCTCCGAACACGATGGCGACGATCGGATCGCGGTAGATCGAATCGACGAGATAAGAGATCCCCTGAGCGATCTTCTGCCCGGCAGGAATCGCCGTGTTCAGCTTGGCGTACGCCGTATTGGGCAGAGGGAAACCGTAATAGAAGGTCGCGACCAGCAACCATGCGCCGACCACGGCCATCGCGGGCCAGGCACTTCGCAAGGCGGCTCGGCGGTTGACCATGAGCGCATGGGCCAGCACCGGCAGCGTCAGCAAGACGTCGTCGAACCGGGTGAGGGAAAGCCCGCCCGCCAGCAAGAAGCAGAGCCGCGTCGGCCGATCGTGATTTGCCAACCGCTCTCCCACGAAGAGCGCAGCCAGCACGTGCGCCAGCGGATTCTCGAGACCCGACGTCGAGAACTCGGCAAACGAGGACGACGACGCCAAGGTCAACAGGGCAATCGCCCCCCAAAGCGGCTGCCGACGGCCCCCCCAGGCGACGACCACGACCAGCACCCCCGCGAGACACAGGGCCGGCAGCATCAACGCGGCATAGGGATCCCTCGTGATCCAGAAGAAGGGGATGCAAACGAGCGCCCACAGCGGGCTCGTGAAGCTTTGAACGCGCTCGTCGAGGTTGACGGTCAAACCGTGACCGTGAACGAGATGATCCACGGATCGGATCGCGATGAAGGCATCGTCCGAGATCCACCCCATACGCAGCACGACCACCAGAACCACCACGGCTGCCACGAAGAGTCCGGCGTGGGCAGCGGACGGCTCCGGTCCCCCCAGCTCTCCGCCCGACGGCGCACCACGGACGGCCCCTGCAAGATGACCCAAGGGGCTTCCCGGCGCACACCGTGAGGAGGGCGCTCCCGCCCCGAGCTGCGGTTCATCCATGGCGGCAGACATCTAGGGCGAGCCGACGCTGCTGCGTCGCCAGGGCGCCGGCCGCGTTGCCAATGACGGCGCCCGAGAACAGGGTCAAGGAACGCGCGCTCCCGCCGTGCCTCGCCATGATGAAGAGCGTGTCGCCGTTCGAGCTGGCCGTTTCGTTCGAACCCACGGCCCGGTGCGATGCATGCTTCGTTCCGTCGGACCTGAGGGTGGATTTACGCCGACTTGCCACGAGCAGGCCGAGGCGCCTCCGCCGAACCATGACACGGGCGTCGCGGTCGCCAGGACGCCCGTCTGACGGGGAGACCCGCCTCCCCGAAGACCTCAGGCCCAGCGAAACAAGCGCACGGCGAGCACCGAGGTGACCAGGGTCCAGGCGACCAGGATCCCGATCGGAACCCCCTGGGTGAAGATCGACGCCCCGTCGTTGACGACGTGGCGGAGCGCCTCGTTGAAGGCGGAGAGCGGCAGCAGCCGGATCGCCGGCTGCAGGACCGACGGGAAGCGGCTGGACGAGAAGAACACCCCCGAGAACACCATCATCGGCAGGGTGACCAGGTTGATGAGGCCGTTGGCGGTCTCGCTGTTCTGGGCGCGCGCGGCGCAGAGGAGGCCGAGCCCCGCGAACGCCCACGAGCCGAGCAAGGCGAGCCCCAGCACCGCGAGCACCGAGCCCTGGATGACGACGCCGAAGGTCAGCCGCGCGAAGGCGAACAGCACGAACACCTGCAAGGGGACAAACACCAGGCCCGAGACCCGGTACGACAGCAGGTAATGCGCGCGCCGCATGGGCGTGGCGGCCAGGCGCTTGAGCAGCTTGCGCTGGCGCGCGTTCACGATGTTGAAGGCGGCGCCCCACATCGCGCCATTGAGGAGCTGAAGCCCGAGCAGCCCCGGCACCAGCCAGTCGACGTAGCGGCCGCCCCGGGTCACCGCGGTCTCGTCGCGCGTCACCACCACGTCGCGCCGCCCCGCCCGCGCCTGCAGCAGGTCGTCGACCAGGCGCCGCGTGGCGAGCGCCTCCGGACGGGTGGGGTCGTAACGGAACAGGAGCGGCGCCGCCGCGCCGTCGCCGCCGGCCTCGATCGACAGCACCGCCTCCCCCGTCCGCAGCTCGCGCGTCGCCTCGGCGGCGCCGACCACCCGCGGTGACAGCCC
>DASZVW010000653.1:0-1592 GCA_035546895.1 Polyangia bacterium | reverse complement strand
GGCGGCGCGCGAGGCGGCCCGGGTGGCCGGCGCCACGCCGGCCGCGGTCCGCACCCACGTCAGCATCCGCGCGCAGGCCGCCAAGGTCTTCATCGACATCGACGTCGAAGCGACGTTCTGACCACATGGACGAGGCGATCTACAGCTACGCCGGCGCCGCCAAGATCCTGGGGGTGCCGGAGAGCAAGCTGCGCTACTGGGCGCAGGTCGGGTTCGTGGGTCCCTCGGTGCGGCGGTCCGGCAAGCCGCACTACTCGTTCCAGGACCTGGTCAGCGTCAAGGCCGCCAAGGAGCTGACCGACCGCGGGTTCAAGCCGGGCGAGATCCGCAAGGCGATCGAGGAGGTGCGCGCCACGCTGCCGCACGTCGACCGCCCGCTCGATCGGATCCGGGTCGCCTTCGACGGCGCCAAGCTGGTGGTCGTCGACGAGGGGGGCGCCTTCGAGTCGGGCGGCCAGCGGCTGTTCGACTTCGGCCTCGGCGAGCTGGCCCGGCACTCCGATTCGGGCGTCGCGGCGGCGCTCCCGATCGCGGCCGAGGAGACGGGCGAGGCGCCCGGGGCCAAGCGGCAGGCCTACGACTGGTTCGTCGAGGGGACGCGCGCCGAGCTGGGCGGCGGCGACGAGGGGGACGCGCGGGCCGAGACCTGCTACCGGCAGGCGCTGGCGCTCGACGCCGGGCTGGCGGCGGCGCGCACCAACCTCGGCAGCCTGGCCTACCGGCGGGGCGACGTGGCGGGGGCGCGCGAGGCGTTCGAGGCGGCGCTGGCGCTCGATCCCGACCAGCCGGAGGCGCGCTTCAACCTGGCCAACCTGGTCCTCGAGGGGGGCGACCTGGAGCTGGCGGTGGCCGAGCTGCGCCGGGTGCTGCAGACCGCCCCCGACTTCGCCGACGCCCACTACAACCTGGCGGTGGCGCTCGAACGGCTCGGCGGCCGCGCCGCCGCCCGCGCCCACCTCGAGCATTACCTGGCGCTGGAGCCCGAAGGGACCCCCTGGGCCGAACAGGCCCGCGCGCTCATCGAGAGGCTGGACTAGACTCTCCGCGATGGCGCGGTGGCTCTTCTCGGCCGCGATCTTGATGGCGGCGGCCGGCCACGCGGGGCGCGCCGCCCACGATCGGGTGACCGTTCCCGGCGGCGCCTTCACCGAGGGGAGCACGCGGGGCGAGGACGACGAGCGCCCGGCCCGCAAGGTGACGCTGCGGGCGTTCGCCATCGACCGCACCGAGGTCACGCGCGGCGACTACGCCGCCTGCGTCGACGCCGGCCGCTGCAAATCGCCGCCCGGCGCCGACCCGGCCGCCGACGCCAAGCTCCCCGTCACCGGCGTCGACTGGAACGACGCCCAGGCCTACTGCAAGTTCGCCGGCGGGCGGCTGCCGACCGAGGCCGAGTGGGAGAAGGCGGCGCGCGGCACCGACGGGCGCCAGTACCCGTGGGGGAACGACCTCGACTGCGCGCGCGCGAACTGGGGGAACTTCGAGGGCGAGGGGCCCTGCGCGGGCAAGAACCCCGGCCACCCGGTCGCCGTCGGGCAGTACCCGACCGGCGCCAGCCCGTACGGCGCGCTCGACATGGGCGGGAACGTCTG
>DASZVW010000652.1:0-18581 GCA_035546895.1 Polyangia bacterium | reverse complement strand
CGCGTTCAAGATGTCGATCGCCAGCGCCTCCAGCGAGGAGACGACGTACAGGGGGACGCCGGTCGGCAGCGCCAGCCCCTTGGCGGCGGCCAGCCCGACGCGCAGGCCGGTGAAGCTGCCCGGGCCGCCGCCGCAGGCGATCCCGGCCAGCGCGGCCGGCGCCAGGCCCACCGCGCGCAGCGCCTCGGCGCAGAGCGGGAGCAGGTGGCCGGCGTGGCGCTCGGCGGTCACCTCGGCGGCGAAGCGGACCCGCGCGTCACCGTCGAGGATGGCCACCCGCGCGGTGGGGGTCGAGGTGTCGAGGCAGAGGAGGAGGTCGCTCATCGTCGTCGCTTCACCGGGGGAGGAGGTAGCGGACCACGTCGTTCCGCATCGCGAACAGCATCAACGTCACCACCACCACCAGGCCGACGTAGGTGGCGATCTCGCGCGCCCGCGGCGACGGCGGCCGGCGCTTGAACAGCTCGAGCGTGAAGAAGACCAGCAGGCCGCCGTCCAGGATCGGCACCGGCAGGAAGTTCAGGAGACCGAGGTTGATGCTGATGAGCGCCATCAGCCACAGGTACTGGTCGATCCCCTGCTCGGCGGCGACGCCGGCCGCGTAGCCGATCATGATCGGCCCGCCCAGCGTGGTCAGCGGGACCCGGCCGCGGACGATCTCCACGAACCCGTAGGTCATGGCCACGATGATCTGCCCGGTCCGCTCGAAGGCGTGGCTGAAGGCGTAGCCGAACCGGTTGGTGATGGGGACCGGCGGATCGGTCTTCCAGGCCAGCCGGTTGAGCGCGCCGAACACCAGGTGCTGCTCGTCCTGGCGGTAGAGATCGAGCTCGGAGCGGACCTCCTGGCGGAAGCTGGCCTCGTGCTTCTCGCCGCCCGGCGAGACCCAGCCGAGGCGGAAGGTCCGCTCGGGGTGGTCGGCCAGCCGCTCGCGCAGCACGTCCCAGTGCGGGAGCGGCGTGCCGTCGAGCGTCTGGATCTGGTCCCCGCGGCGCAGGCCGATCTGGTCGGCCGGGCTCCCCGGCTCGACGGAGAAGACGAACAGCTCGGCCGACTGGATGCCGGTCTCGTAGTGGCGGCGTCCGGCGGCGTCGAACACCGCGGTGGGGATGACGATCGCCGACCCCGGCTCCTGGATCTCGATGTGCGCGAAGGGGACGGCCGAGTAGCCGCCGCGCAGGTAGTTGAGCCGCAGCGGCGAGGCGCCGGCGTGGTCGATGGCGTTGGCGAACTCGGTCCAGGTGCCGACCGGCACGCCGCCCACCGCGGTGATGAAGTCGAACGTCTTGAGGCCCGCCTGCGCCGCCGGCGAGGCCGGATCGAGCACGCCGATCTCCGGCAGGTGGAAGCGCGGCGAGACGCCGATCCAGCCGACGTGCTCCCGCGCGTGCAGCGGGCCGAGCCGCTCGAGGTCGATGGGGGTCACGTCCCGCTCCTCGGCGTCGGGGCCGCGGCGGATCCCGAACCGCAGTGTCTTGCCGGCGGAGTCGGAGATCACCCGCTCCAGCTCCTCCCAGTAGCGGACGCGGCGCCCGTCGACGGTCTCCACGCGGTCGCCGGGGACCAGGCCCGCCGAGGCCGCCGGCAGATCGGGGAGCACGGTCCCGATCGTCGGCGGCAGCAGCGTCCGCTGCCCAGCGTAATGGACGAAGTAGATGAGGAGCGGCAGCAGCATGTTGAACAGCGGCCCGGCGATGACCACCGTGTAGCGCTGCCAGAGGGGCTTGGCGGCCAGCGCCCTCGGCCGGTCGATGGGCGGGATCGGCTCGCCCGGGTCCTCGCCGAGCAGGCGGACGTAGCCGCCGAGCGGCACCAGCGAGAGGCGGTACTCGGTCTCCCGGTGGGTGAAGCCGAGGAGGCGCGGGCCGAACCCCAGCGAGAAGCGGAGCACCTTGACGTCGAACAGCCGCGCGAAGACGAAGTGGCCGAGCTCGTGCACCAGGACCAGCACGCCGAGCAGCACCAGGACGGCCAGCGCCCAGAAGAACAGGCTCACGACGCGGTGGCCTCCGGCGCCGTCTCCTCCGCCGCCGGCGGGCGGCCGACGCGGCCGTCGCGCCAGAGCGCCGCCTCCATCGCCTCCAGCAGCGGCGCCAGCGTGGTCCGGTCCTGCGCGGAGATGGGGACGGCGGGCAGCTCGCGGGTGCCGCGCGGCAACGCCGTCCGCTCGGCCTCGGCGACGAGGTCGATCTTGTTGAGCACCAGCATGCGCGGCGTCTCGGCCAGGCCGAGGTCGGTCAGGATCGCCTCCACCGCCGCGATCTGCTGCTCGCGCGCGGGATCGGCGGCGTCCACCACGTGCAGGAGCAGGTCGGCCTCGTCCAGCTCCTCGAGCGTGGCCCGGAACGCGCGCGCCAGGTCGCGCGGCAGGTCGCGGATGAACCCCACCGTGTCGGCCAGGATGATCTCGCGCTCGCGCGGGAAGCGCAGCCGGCGGGTGGTCGGATCGAGCGTGGCGAACAGCTTGTTCTCCGCCAGCACCTCGCTGCCGGTCAGCGTGTTGAGCAGCGTCGACTTGCCGGCGTTGGTGTAGCCGACGATGGCCACGATCGGCAGCCCGCGCCGCACCCGCTCGGCGCGCCGCCCCGCCCGCTGCTCGCCGAAGCGGTCGATCTCCTTCTCCAGCCGGTGGATGCGTTCTCGCGCGCGGCGCCGGTTCTCCTCCAGCTTGGTCTCGCCGGGGCCGCGCCCGCCGATGCCGCCGGTGAGCCGGCTCATCATGGTGTTCTTCTCGTGCAGGCGCGGCAGCCGGTAGCGGAGCTGGGCCAGCTCGACCTGCAGCTTGCCGTCGCGGCTCTTGGCCCGCTGGGCGAAGATGTCGAGGATCAGCATCGTCCGGTCGATCACCTTGAGGTCGGTGAAGTCGGCGATGGCGTGCGCCTGCACCGGCGTCAGGTCGGGGTCGAAGATCAGCGCGTTGGCGTCGAGCTGCATGGCGCGGATCAGGATCTCCTCCAGCTTGCCGCGCCCGACCAGGTACTTGGGATCGGCCTCGTGGCGGCGCTGCTCCATCACGCCGGTGACGCGCACGTTGGCCGTCCGGCAGAGCTCGCGCAATTCGGCCACCCGCCCGGCCGCGTCGGCCGCCGCGTCCCCGCCTGGCGCGCCGCCCGGCCGCCGGTTGCGGCGCACGTCGACCACCACCAGCAGCGCGCGGTCGCGGGTGTCGGTGGCCAGCGCCGCCGGCGCGACCCGGTCGAACTCCTCCTGCAGCGCCTCGATCAGCGTCGCGGCGTCGAGCGTGCTGCGATGGAACGGCTCGCTGGGCAGCACCCGCCAGGGGGGCTGCCCGTCGATCGGCGGCAGCAGGTGCGCCACGTGCAGATCGGCCGGCCGCCCGTCGGGCTGGAGCCCGATCGCCGCCACCAGATCGAGCCGCAGCAGCGCCAGGTCGACGAGGTCGTCGCGCGTGAGCGGCTCGTTGCGCAGGTGCGTGTGCACCAGGCGCAGTCCCCGGAAGCGCCCGCGCCCGGCGCGCAGGCGGCCGATCTCCGGCAGGTTGATCCGCGAGGCGTCGCCGACGAAGACGTGCTCGATCTCGCCCCGCCGGTCGACCAGGATCCCGACCTGGCGCTCGATCTCGCGCGAGACGCTCCCCAGGAAGGTCGCCCGCTCGGCCGAGGCGACCTCCGACGGCTGCAGGCGCCGGCGGTAGACGCGCTCCAGCGCGTGCTTCTGGCTCGGCTTGTGGCCGACGACGTTTCCGGTGACGGTTTTCAGGAGCCGGAGGTTAGCACGCCCTCAAGCGCGCCGGCCGGCGCCCGACGGCTCGAGGATCGTCAGGCCCCGAAAGTACGGCCGGAAGAAGCCCCGGTCGGCGCCGCCTGACTTCCGGGCTCAGCCGAGGACGCGCGCCGAGATCCGGGAGATGGCCTCGAAGTGCGCGTCGAAGGTGAGCACCGGCGCCCCCGCCCGGGCGGCCAGCGCGGCGATCCAGAGATCGTTGGTGGGGGCCGGTTTGCCCGCGCGGCGCTGGGCGACGACGATCTCCGCGTAGATCTGCGCGGCCTCTTCGTCGACCGCCAGGACCTCGACCACGGGGTTGGCCAGGAAGCGGGCCAGATCGGCCTCTTTCCGCTCCGGGCGGGCGCCCAGCAGGAACCCGGTGCGCAGCTCGCCCAGCACGACGACCGGGACGCCGAGCCAGCGGGCGCGCGAGATCGCCTCCACCGCGGCGGCGTCGCCGCGCTTGAAGTGGCTGTAGGCCGAGGTGTCGAGGCAGAACCGGCTCACTTCCAGAGCTCCTCGTCGACCTCGTCGAGGAGCTTCGTCGCCGCCTCGAAGGCCCGCAGCTCGGCGGCGCTCCAGGTTCCGGCCAGCGCGCCGAGGCCATTGTCGAAGTCGTCGGCGATGCTCACGCCCAGGCCGCGGCTGAGGGAATCGATCACCGTCTGATTCAGCGAGGCGTGCGCCTTCCGCCGCTCGCGCTCCAGCGCCTGCATGACCGCCGGCGGGACGTTACGGACGGTCAGGTGCTTCGGGCGTGCATTCATGGATTGAATTCTATGAATGCGTCGCAGACGAGTCAACTCGGCCGCGTCCGGTGGACGGGCATACAATGTTCGCGTGGAGCGGCGCACGGTGATCGAGGTTGTCACCGTGTTGCTGGGAATGTTGCTGGCGGGACTGGACGTCCGGGCCACCTGGCGCATCTGGACCAGCCAGGAGCTGGAGCGATCGCAGCAGATCGCGCAGACGATCCTCGTCTGGCTGCTACCCGGCGCGTTTCTAGCGGTCCGCTACGAGCTCGACCCGCCGCCCGAGCCCCGAGGCTCCCCCGCCTACGCGGTGGCCTGGACCTCGGCGCTGGCCGGCGGACGGCGGCGGATCTTGTTGATGCCGGCGGTGACGGTGGCGCGGGCCTTCTCCTCGATGGCCGGGCGGGCGTCCTTCCACTCTTCGCGCGCCTGGGCGACCAGGACCGGGGCGCGCTCGACCAGCTTCTTGCGCAGGCCGGCGATGAAGCCCGGCGCGGCCTTGACGCCGGCGGCGACGGTCGCCAGCGCCGCCTTGGCGCGCAGGATCCGGATCTGCGCCTCGCTCTTGCCGAGGTAGGGGGCGATCTCCGCCAGGCGATCGGCGGCGGTGCCGGCGGCCGCGTGCGGCGCGCGGTGGAGCGGCGAGCCGAAGTGCGGGTGGGCGTCCTGGAAGGCCTTCACCTGCTCGGCGGTGACGCCGTAGCGCTCGAGCGCCTCGGCGTACTCCTTCTGCGCCGCCAGGCGGGCCTTGAAGAGGAACATCTGCACGCGGCTGTGGACGTTGACCTTGCCGTCGCCGGAGGTCTCGATCGCGCAGAAGATGCTCTGCGGGTAGAGGCCGGTGATCATCGACTGCACGCCGTCCGACACGCCCGAGGAGGGCATGCAGCCGAACGGCTTCACCGACAGCGTCATGTGCGTCTTGTTGTGGAGCACGTTGAGGATGAACTTCCCCACCTCCATGTGCCCCTCACCGCCGCGGACCTGGTTGTTGTAGTACTTGTCGGCCGTCTCGGCGATGATGTCCATCTCCGGCAGGTGGTAGCCGTGGAAGCCGATGGCGCCGCCGAAGGTGTGGAAGGCGGCCCGGATGGCCAGGTCGGCCACGAACAGGCCGAACAGCTTCTTGCCGAAGGCCGCGTCCTTGATCGACTTTTTGGCCTTGTCGAGGCCGCGCAGCTCGCCGCGCAGCTTGGTGTCGTAGCGCCCCTCCCAGAGCATGAACAGCAGCCAGTTGGTGACGAACTGGATGTCGCACTCGGCGCCTTCCTGCTCGAGGAAGCTCTGGAGCTGGTAGTTGCCGTCCCCCTCGGTGGTCATGGCCCAGAACTCGCCGATGATCGACACCCGCGGCGCCGGGCGCGTCCAGTCGCACTTCACCTGGGCGAACTCGGCGCGGGCGCGCCATAGCGCGCGCAGCACCGACTTGCGCTGGGTGAGCGCCTCGTGGACCCACTTCTTGGCCTTGTCGATGGCGGCGTTGGTCGCGCCCGCCTCGACCTCGAACGGCCGCAGGCGGTAGCCCATGCCGTTGATGACGTCGCCGGCGATGATGGCCGTGAGCAGCGTCAGGAAGAACTTGGGGTTCATCACCAGGCCGGCCTCGTCGCCGGTCGCCTGCTTGAGGCCCCCCTTCTGCTGGAACAGGAGCACGCGGAAGCCGTCGAAGCCGGCGTCGCGCAGCGCCTTGCGGTACTCGGTGGCGTACATGCCGAAGCGGCAGGGGCCGCAGGCGCCCGCCGTCACGAACACGTACTTGTCGACCGCCTCCTGCTGCGTGATGCCGTCGCGCGCCGCCCGCTCGGTGAGGAACTTCACCAGGTTGCCGACGGTGAAGTAGGTCGGGTTGCATTGGCCGCGGTTGCCGAACTCCTTGCCGTAGCGCAGCGCCTCGTTGTCCGGGCAGTCGATGACCTCGACGTTGTAGCCGAGCCCCTTGAGCCCGCCCTGGATCAGGTAGTCGTGCGCGCGCGTGAGGCCCGAGATGAGCAGCGTCGTCTCCGCACGCTTGGAGGCCTTGAACTCGGGCGAGATCATCTTGTCGACCCAGTGGTCGGTCTCGCCGGTCTTGAGTCCCAGCTTGGCGGCCTCTTCCTGTTCGAAGGCGCGCAGCTGCGCGTCGATGTCCTCTTCACCGAGGATCGGAAGCTTGAACCCGTTGTTCTGGTTGACGGTTCCCATGGTGTTCTCCCTAGATGCGCGCGACGGTTTCGGCCCCGGCGCGCTTGATCCCCATCTTGATCACCCCGGCGCGCGCCAGCGCCTCGGCGTCGGCGGCTCGCTCCGCCTCTTCGCTGATCGCCGGCCGGCGCGCCGCCTCGTAGGCGCGCACGCGGTCGGTGACCTCGGCAATCATCTTCTCCAGCGCCTCGTCCTTCTGCGACCGCTCGGCGAGCTGCTTCGCCTTCATGCCGAGCAGCTCGAGCCGCTTCTGGTCGATCCGGTGCGCCAGCTCCGCCTTCTTGGCCGACACGTCGTCGAGCCGCTCCTTGTGCAGGCCCAGGCTGTGCGTGTAGGTCTTGACGCGGATCTTGATGCTGCCGCCCGGCTTGTTGGCGTCGATGTCGTGCAGCGCCGAGTACGGCGTGCCCGCCGCGGCGACGATGCTGTCGATGATGCCGTAGGTGGGCGCGTCGTGGCCGCACTTGAAGCTCGACAGATCGAGCAGCGCCACGTTCGGGTGGCGCGAGGCGAACTTGACCGCCCACACCTTCTGCGCCGAGTTGGCCGAGTAGTTCTCCGGCCAGACGTCGGCGATGTCGAGCGCCGACTGGATCTTGCCGCTCTTGAGGTCCTCGGCGAAGTACTTGGCCAGCCACTCCGGATCCTTGGGGATCGAGCGGATCGACAGGATCGGGAAGCCCAGGATCTGGAACTCCTCGGGGATGGCGTGGTTGAGCCCCGGATCGAGGTGGTACGGGCGGCCGATCATCAGGATGGCGACCCGGTCCTCCTTCTCGACCTGCTCGAGGATCGCCTTGCCGCGCTTCTGCATCTCGGCGTCGAGCTTGGCCAGCGCCGCGAACCCGTCGGCGACGGCGTGATCCGACTCGTCCTCGGTGACGCCCAGACGCTCGCCCCAGGCGCCGAACATCTGTTTACGGAGAAGATTCGGCTCGATGAGCGAGCAGGCCGGATCGACGTACTCGATCCCGCGCACCGCAAAGAAGTCGGTCTCCTTGGTGAACGCCGCCTTGAGCACGTTGGGCGCGCCGGCCACGATCGGGCACGAGGCGTGATCCATCGCGTTGTCGATGAACGACGGGACGTGCGTCATCGTCGGGTTGAAGATGAACTTCAGCGGCTTCTCGTCGCTGTGCTGGTGAAACAGCAAGTTGTGGATGTGCGCCTGCCCCACCTTCGACGGGTAACAGGGATCGATCGAGCCGTACTTGCCCCCCTCGGCCCAGATCTCCTCGGTGGTGTCGTCGGAGAAGACGACGTTCTGCTTCTGGATCCCCAGCGACTCGAAGTAGGCGCGCCAGAACGGCGCCGTCGACCAGATGTTCAGCATCTTGGGGATGCCGATCCGGATCCGGCGGCGCGCCTCGGCCGACGCCGCCGACGAGCGGCGGAACGGCCGCTCGATCTCGACGCGCTTGGCGCCCAGCAGGGTCTTGGTGACCTCGGTGTCCTTGATCATCTCACCGTCGGCCGGCATCGGCGTGCTGTCGTGGATGTGGCGGAACAACATCTTCGACTCGACGTCGACCAGGTTGGGGAACGCCTTGGCGGCCTTCTTGCGGTCGGCGGTGAGCGCCAGCATCGCCTCCTCGCTCTCGACCGTCCCCTTCTCGCACGAGAACCCGCTGATGTAGCGGGCCGTGTCGCCGTCCGGCGTCTTCGAGTCGATGAAGGTGCGCGCGCAGTTGTTGGGGCAAAAATGACAACGCGTGCTCTCGTCGTTCTTGGCCTCGAACTCGATGTTGGCCGCCGCCTCGAGCCCGATGAAGGTCGAGTGGCCGCGCCGCTTGACCACCCGCAGGGTCTCGAACGCCGCGCCCAGCGCGCCGGCCTCGCCGCAGTGCGGGTGGACGTAGACCTCCGCGCCCGGGACGCGGTCCTTGATGTAGTCGACCTGCGCCTTGACGGCCGCCTGGTTGTACTGCGTGCCGCCCTGGAGGACGAACTTCTTCCCCAGCGAGGCCATGCGCGGGATCTGCACCACGTACTGCCAGACGTTCTTGGGCAGCACCTGCGCCAGGCCGGCCAGGAGCTCCTCCTTGGCGTAGCCCTCCTTCTGGAAGTTCACCCGGTCGCTGTCGAGGAACACGGCGCAGCCGTAGCTGAACTTGGGCGACAGCTCGGCGCCGAAGGCCACGTCGGCGTATTCGGTGATCGGCACGCCGAACTGGTCGGCCATCGCCTGCAGCAGCATGCCGTTGCCGGCCGAGCACTGGTTCGACAGGCGGAAGTTCTTGATGTCGCCGTTCTGCATGAACAGGACCTTGATGTCCTGCCCGCCGATGTCGCAGATGACGTCGACGTCGCCGAAGAAAGTCGTCGCCGACATCATGTGGGCGACGGTCTCCACGATGTTGACGTCGCTCTTGACCGTCTTGTCGAGCACGTCGGCCGCGTAGCCGGTGGCGCCGAACCCCAGCACCTCCAGCGTGCACCCCTGGTCGGCCACCCACTGCTTGATCCGGGTGAGGATCTCCTTGACGTCCTGGATCGGGTTCCCCTTCGAGAGCTGGTACTCCTTCTTGAGGATGTTCTTGTTCTCGTCGATGAGGACCGCCTTCGAGGAGGTCGACCCGCCGTCCATGCCGATGACGGCGCGGATGTGCGTCCCCCGCTCGAGCGCCGGGGGGACGAACTTGGGGATCTTGTACTGCTCGCGGAACAGCGACAGCTCGTCGGTGGTGCGCGCCAGCGGCGGGCCCGCCGACTCGCCCAGCTTGGCCTTGCGCCCCGACTGGATGAACTCCTTGAGCGGGTCGAGGCCCTTGTAGACGCCGACCGACGCCTCCTCGTGCAGCCCGTACATCACCGCGCCGAACGCCGCGTAGTACTGCGAGTTCTGCGGGACGATGATCAGCTCCTCGATCGGCACGTCCTTCGGGTACTGGTAGCCGCGCTCCTCCCAGGTCTGCGGGATCCGCTTGCGCCAGCAGTCCTGCAGGAAAGGGAGATAGGTGTTCGGGCCGCCCAGCAGCAGCACCTTGTGGCGGAGCGTGTTGCCGCGCGTGAGGACCGACAGGTTCTGCATCACGATGGCGTCGGCCAGCGAGCACATGATCTCGTGCGACGGGATCGCCGACTTCACCAGGTTGACGATGTCGGTCTCGGCGAACACGCCGCACTTGGCGGCCACGTGGTGCAGCTTGCGGTCGTCGAACCGCAGCACCATGGCGTCCTTGGACGGCATGCCGACCTTGATGAAGCACTTGTCGATCGTGGCGCCCGTGCCCGAGGCGCACTTGTCGTTCATCGAGGCGATGGCCGTCTTGCCGGTCGGCTTCCCCTCCTCGTCGACCGCCTCCTTGAAGATGATGATCTTGGCGTCCTGGCCGCCCAGCTCGACGACGCTGCCGACGTCGGGGTGCAGCTTCTCGACCGCCAGGGTGACCGCGTTGACCTCCTGGACGAACTTGGCCCCCACGGGGGCCACCAGCGGGCCGGCGCCCGAGCCGGTGATGAAGGCGCGGATGCCGCCGGCCGGGATGTTGGGGAAGCGCTTCCCTACCTCGACCAGCAGCTCGAGGACCCACTCGGCCTGCTTGGTCTGGTGGCGCTGGTAGTCCGCCCAGAGGATCTGCTGCGTCTCGGGGTCGACCGCGGCCACCTTGACGGTGGTCGAGCCGACATCGATGCCGAGCATGATCGGCGTGGTGCGGAGATCGGGCTCCTCGGGCGTCGGCGGGCTGTTCGTCATGTCCTCGCGTCCCTCGTGTCGGGTGTCATGAGATAGCGCACCCGGCTGAACTGACATGTCAGTCTAGTCGAGGGAGTTTTATTATCCCGGACGAGGCCGAAGTCAATACCGAGGCTGAGACCTGATACTCTCCCGCTCCAAAATGCGCTGGAACATCGGGCCCTTCGGGATCAAAGACCTCTTCACGCTGGTCAACCTCATGGGCGGGGTGGGCGCCATCGTGTTCGTCATCCAGGGGAACCTGCCGGCCGCCGGGACGGCGCTCCTGCTGGGGTACCTGCTGGGCGACACGCTCGACGGGCCGGTCGCCCGGATGACCAAGACCTCGAACAAGTTCGGCGCCGAGTTCGACACCGCCACCGACCACTTCGTCCAGGCCATCGCCCCCTCGGTGATCGTCTACGCCGCCTACGCGCGGGGCGGCCATGCGACCGCCGGGCTGGTGCTCATGGCGCTGGTGGTCGCCTGCGGGACCATCCGCCAGGCCCTCTTCTCGGTGGCCAAGATGGGCGACCCGCTCATGTACTGCGGCCTGCCGCGCACCGTCAGCGGCTACGGGGCGATGGCCTACGTGCTGTCGCACCTCTTCTTCACCCTCAACCCGGCGCGCTACCTGGTGGGCGCCGTGGTGATCGCCCTCTTCGCGCTCCTCAACCTGGTCCCCATCCCGTACATGACCCACCGCGGGGGGCGGCGGATGCAGACCCACGTCCAGATCCTCTCGGTGGGGTTCCTGGTGACGCCGCTGGCGGCCTTCTTCCTCGCCCGGGCCTACGTGTTCGACGTCCTCTTCTTCTGGATGCTCGGCTACACAGTGACCGGGTGGATCCCCATCTATCCCGAGGAGAAGCGCGCCTTCTACGCCCGCTACCGCGCCTGGGCCAAGGAGGTCAGCGCCTGACGCGCGGCGACCGGGGCGGGCTCGATTGCGGGCCCCGGCCGGCTAAGTTAAATTCCGCGGCCCGATGTCGTTGACGACCCTGCCGGCCAGCCCGCGCCTGGAGCCGGCACCCGACGCCACCTTCGAGCTCCTGGCCGGCGGCAAGGCGGCCTTCGAGCGGATCCTGACCCGGATCGGCGCCGCCCGGCGGAGCATCCACGTCCGCGCCTTCGAGTGGCGGGACGACGACACCGGGCGCTCGATCGCCCGCGCCCTGCTGGCGGCGGCCGACCGGGGCGTCCAGGTGTCGATCCTCAAGGACCGCATCGGCGGCTACTACGAGCACCTGGAAGCGACCAAGCAGAGCTTCTTCCACAAGAAGATCGGCCTCGGCGCCCGCTGGCAGCTCTGGTTCCTGATGACGTTCTACGGCCGCTGGGGCTCGCTCGCCCAGAGCCCCAGCGAGCTGGCCGCGGCGCTGCTCGCGCACCCGAACGTCCGCTTCCAGGCCGAGAAGCGGTTCGACCACGCCAAGCTGTACGAGTTCGACGGCGAGACGGTGATCCTGGGGGGGATGGGGATCGGCGACGACTTCCGCGACGTCAACGTCGACTTCATGGTCGAGATCTCGGGCGGCGACGCCGTCTCCCGCCTGGCGGCCCGCTACGCGGGGCGCGCCGGCTTCGATCCCGAGCGCCCGTTCGACTACCTCCTACACTCCTTCCAGGGCCAGGCCCGCTCCGGGGAGTCGCTGTCGGCCCAGCGCCTCGAGCTCATCGCCAAGGTGCGCGAGCGGCTGACCATCGCCATGGCCTACCTGGGCGACCCCGAGCCGACCGCCGCCATCGTCGAGGCGGTCAAGCGGGGCGTCAAGGTCACGCTGCTGACGGCCGCCCGGGCCAACGTCGGCGCGGACATCAACCTCCTCACCTGCTCGCAGATCCTCCGCCGGACCGGCAACCCGGAGAACCTGCGCCTGGTGTTCCACCCGCGGATGGTCCACGGCAAGGCGCTGGTCGGCGACGGCGAGTGGGTCGACCTGGGGTCGACCAACTTCACCCGGCTGTCGCACGGCGGCTACGAGGAGGTCGACCTCTTCTGCCGCGACCGCCTCTTCGCCCGCCGGGTCGAGCAGGCCATCGAGCAGGAGGCGCGGAACGGCGAGCCGGCCCGGCTACCGCTCGACTACCGGCTCTGGCGCCTGGCGTTCGAGCTGGGGGTCAGCGCCTTTCAGGGCCGGAGCAAGGCGCGCTGACGGCCGCGGCCGGGCGGCCGGCGCGCGCAGGTACTTGACCAGGCTCCGCAGCGTCTCGACCACCGACACCAGCGCGGCCACCAGGCAGAGGTGGCTCCCCACCGCGGGCGCCAGCAGCGCGCCGGCCAGCAGCGCCAGCTCGCCCCACATGCTGGCGGCCCAGGAGAAGTCGGCCACCCCCTGATTGGCGGCGAAGTTGTCCAGCGCCCCGCGCGCCATGTCGCTGGCCAGGAGGACGACCAGCGGGATGGTCGGCAGCCCGGGCGTGGCCAGCGCCGCCATCACCACGACCGGCAGCAGCGCCCCGGCAGCCAGCCGCAGCCAGTGCAGCGCCCGGTGCGAGCGGGCCCGCGCCACCGCGGGGAACCCCTGCTTGAGGTAGTCGAGCCCGCTCACCCAGGTGATGAAGACGACCGCGGCGACCAGCAGGCGCTCGGTGGCCACCGCGCCCGCGAACGAGGTGGCCAGGAACGGCACCAGCACCAGGAAGCCGATCTGGAAGCCGCGGCGGGCGATCCCGGTGGCCTTTCCCGACGCCAGGACGATGGCCGCCAGCGCGAACGGCGCCGCGAACAGGATCCGCAGCCCGGTCCCCGAGCCGATGATCGGGATCAGCACCAGGAACCCGAAGGAGAGCATCTGCACCCAGGTCTTCACCTTGGCGATGCCGGTCGAGGGGAGCCGCCGCCCGCCGAGCTCGAGGCTGGAGCGGAGGACCGTCACCAGGAACTCGCGCGAGAAGATGGCCGCCGCGATCCACCAGGGGATGCCGCCGCGGTCGGCGAAGCAGGCGTAGCAGACGACGATGAAGATCTTGTCGGCCACCGGGTCGAGGATCGATCCCAGCACCGTCGGCCCGTGCTTGCGCGCCAGGTAGCCGTCGACGGTGTCGGTCAGCCCGACCAGCGTCCCGATGGCCACGCCGACCGCCCGCATGGTGGGGTCGCCGTAGATCATCCAGCCGATGAGCGGCATCGCGAGCAGGCGGGCGATCGTGACCTGGTTCGCGGTGACGCGCATGAAGCGCCGTCGACGTTACGGGCCGGGGGGCCGGCCGTCAACCGTTCGCGCGCCGGGCGCCGACGGCGCGTCAGCCGCCGAGACGGACCAGCAGCACCCCCTGCTGGACGCACTCGAAGATCTCGGTGACCAGCTGCTCGACCTTGAAGGTCCGGGTCCCCAGGATCTGCTGGTAGAGCGACTCCTTGACCATCGCCAGCAGGAAGATGGCCAGCAGGCCGGGGTCGCCGCGCCGGACCACGCCCAGCTTCTGCCCGACGGTGATGGCCCGCTCGAGCCGGTCGAGGACCCGCTGGTAGAAGGCGCGGAGCTGCTCGCGTCCGGCCTCATTGAGGCCGACCGCCTGCTCGAGCAGCACCCGCCCCATCGGCAGGTTCTCCTGCAGGCGGCGGCAGAGCCCCTCGATGTTGGCCCGCACCGCCACCGCCATCTGCTCGGGCGCGGCGATGGCGATGGGGGCCACCGCCTTCGTCACCTGCTCGAACAGCTGGTCGAGCAGCTCGTCGAAGATCTCCTTCTTGCTGCGGAAGTACTGGTAGAAGGTGCCGCGCGCCACCGAGGCCTTCTCGATGATGTGGGTGATGCTGGTGGCGTGGTACCCGCGCTCGGCGAACAGATCGAGCGCCACCGCCAGCAGCTGCGCCCGCCGGGCGTCCGGCGACATGCGCTGCGGGACCTTCGGCCGGTCCCGCGCCAACTAGGTCTCCAGCTTCGGTTCGTCGGGCGTCCGGGCGGTGGCGGCGGCCGGGGCGGCGGGCGCGGCGGCGCGCTCGTCGAGCAGCGCCAGCGCCACCGCCAGCGCGCGGCGGGTCTTGTCGGCCGTCTTGTCGTCGGCCCGGATGCGCTGGAAGGCGCGCACGATCTGGTCCTCGTAGTCGGCGACCTTGGCCTCGAGCTCGGCGATCCGGTCGCGCGACTGGGCCAGCCGCACCTCGCGGTTGCCGAGCTCGGCGCGGGCCGCGTCGACGTCGGCCTCCAGGCCCGAGAGCCGGCGGTAGGCCTGCTCGATCTCCTGCACCCGCGCCGCCAGCTCCCCCTCGGCGCGCGCCGCCCGGCCGAGCGCCTGGTCGTAGTCGGCCCGGTGCTTCTCGGTCAGCTCCGTCTTCTCGGTCAGGTGGCGCCGCTCGCTCTCGGTCACCCGTACGTGGTGCTCCTCGTCGCGCGCGGTCAGCTCGGTGCGGCGGCGGTTCTCGGCGGCCTCCAGCTCGGCTACCCGCCGCGCCTCCTGCTCGGCGATGTCGCGCTGCCGGCGCTCCTCGGCGGCCAGCGCCTCCTCCTCGTGGCGCCGGCGCATCCCCAGGATCTCGTTGCGGTGGTCGCGCTCCTTCTGCTCGGCCAGCGCCTCGTACGACTGCCGCTCGGTGGCCAGCTGGACCGCCTGCTCGTCGCGGGCGGCGGCGATCGCCTTCTCGTGCTCCTTGCGCAGCTTGGCGACCTCGCCGGTCAGGCGCTCGCCGGCCTGCGCCTGCTCCTCGGCGAGCCGCCGCTGCAGCGCCTCGACCTCCGCCTTGTGAGCGGCGTCGATCCGCCCCAGCTCGGCCTGGCGCGCCCCCTCCGCCGCGGCCATCGCCTGGCCGTGCTCGTCGGCGAGCTGCGCGATCGCGTTCCGGTGCGCCTCCTCGGCCTCGGCCAGCCGGGTCTCCATCTCGCCGCGCAGCCGATCGGCCTCCGCGCGGGCCCGCAGCTCGTCCTGCGCCGCGCGCTTCTTGATGGCGTCGACCTCGTCGTGCGCCTTGCGGAGCTCGGCGTGCGCGTCGTCGAGCCGCGCCTTGAGCCCCTTCTCGCGCTCGGACGACTTCTCGCGGTCCTGCCCCAGCTCGGCGACCTTCTCGTTGGCCGCCACCAGGTTCCGCTCGAACCCGATGGTGCTCTCTTCCAGGTCCCGCCGGGCCCGCTCGAGCTCGCGGATCTTGTCCTTGTGGTCGAGGATCTGGCGCTCCTTGGCGTCGAGCGCGTCGCGCAGATCGAGGATGTCCTTCTCTTTCTTGTTGATGATCTCGCGCAGCCCGAGGAACTCGCGCTCCTTCGAGAAGGTGGCCGATTGCGTGAACCGCTCGCGCGCCTCCTCGATCTCCTTGCGCAGCGTCTGCCGCTCGTTCTCCAGCGAGTGGATCCGCGCCTCCAGCTCGGTGTTGCGCGCCTCGACCTCGCGCAGGCGCGTGTCGTCGACGACGGGCGCGGCGAAGTGCTCGGAGATGACCCGCCCGCTCGCCTCCGTCGAGACGTCCTCGAACCCCGCGATCTCGTCGGGCGCCGGCGGCACGTCGTGCTCGGCGGTCGCCGCCGTCTCGGCCAGCGCCGAGGTGAGCAGCGCGTCCGACACCACCGGCTCGGGCCCCAGCGTCTCGCCGGTGCGGTAGACGTCGGGATCGAAGTCGCCGCCGGCCGGCGCGGGGGCCGCCTCGGGCGCCGGCGCGGCCTCCGGGGGCTTCTCCCAGGCCAGGTTGGGGGGGAGGTCGTCGTCGTTCCAGAGGGTCCGCAGATCGACCATGTCGCCGCTCGGCGGCGCCGTCTCGGGCGAGCCGGCCTCCAGCGCGGCGAACGCCGCCTGCGTCTCGGGGTCGAACTTCTCACCCTCGAAGGGGGCGGGCGGCGCGCTCTCCTCGGGCGGCACCACCTGCTCGGAGGTGTCCCCGGCGCTGGCGCTCTCGGCCACGATCCCGTAGCTGTTGGGATCGACGGCCAGCGTCGCGTCCTCGTCGTCGTTCTCCTCCGCCGAGGCGCTGCTCACGATGTCGACGTCGTCGTCCTCGGCCATCACGATGTCCGAGTCGGCGTCCAGCTCGTGCACCTCGTCGTCCTCGGCCGGCTCGGTCAGGCTGAGCTGGAGCAGGCCGCCGATCTTGACCAGCAGGTCCTTGGCGGCGAACGGCTTCAGCATGTACTCGTCGGCGTGCGCCTTCAGCTTCCGGTGCTGATCGAGGACCGCCTGCGTCTCCTCGGAGGAGATCAGCACCAGCGGGACCTCGCGCAGGCTCGGGCTGCGGCGCAGCTTGTTGCAGATCGCGTAGCCGACCTTCTTCGGCTCGACCGAGAGGACGATGACCGAAGGCTTGTGGGAACGTCCCCACTCCATCGCCTCCTCGCCGCTCGGGATGTTCTTGACCTGGAAGCCGTTCGGCGTGAGCAGCTTGCTGATCTGATCCGCGGTGGCGGTGTCGGGTTCGATGCAAAGCGCGATTCGGTCGGCCATCTCGCCTCCTCAAGACGGAGCGCCCAAAGGGCGCCCACCCCCGCGTAACTCTCGCGAAGGGGCCGTTATGTTACCAGAATCCCCTGCTGGTCGCGTGAGCCTCTGAGGGCCCGTTCTATCGCGTGAGCGTAGACCGGCTTCGCCGGTCGGAGCTCATCGCGGGGGGCGCGGGACCCTCTGAGGGTCCCGTTCTCATTGATGGTTGAACGACGTGGTGACCAGGCGGGTGAGCGCGTCCTCGTCGAGGTCGGAGGTGACGACGTACCCGAGGCCACGGTCGCGGTAGGCGGCGGTGGAGATGCCGGGGCCGCTCTCGACGTAGATCTCCCGGCCGTTGACCACCCGGCGCTCGGGCGCCTCGAGCGTCTGATCGCGCGGATCGAACACCAGCAACGTGACGCGGTGGCCGCTCGGCGCGCGGTAGAGCAGGAAGGCCGCCGGGCGCTCGCCCACGTTCACCAGCCGCCCGCCCTGACAGGTCGCCCCGCCGCCCAGCTTGGGCGCCTGGACCGGGAAGTCGACCCGGCCGCGGAACCAGGAGGCGATCGATCCGCAGTCCGAGCCGGTGATGTCCATCGGCATCTCGGCCTGGTAGCTGCGCTGCGCCTGCTCGAGCACCACCGACTGCGTCTGCCGCACGGTGCTGGTGATCCCCACGATGAGCAGGAACGCCGCCGCCGCCGGGACCAGCCGCGGGTAGGAGAGCCACGGCCAGCGGCGCGGCGCGATCTCCTTCTCCGACAGCGCCTCCTTGATCCGCAGCTTGAAGGCCAGCGGGACCCCGGGGCGCGGCAGGTGTGCCCGCACGGCCGCCTTGAACCGCCCCTCCAGGTGGACCTGGCGCGCGCAGGCTGGACAGGCGACCAGGTGCCGCTCGACCGCCTCCCGATCGACGCCGGTCAGCTCGCGATCGACGTAGGCCTGAAGCGAGGTGCTGAGCCCGGCGCAGCTCACGAGGCGTCCCCCCCCTGCTCGCGCCGCTTCCGGTAGGCCGCCATGTCGACCGGCGCCGCGCCGTCGGCCGGCGCCGCCTCCGGTTGGATGATCCCTTGCTCGACCGCGTAGTCGTGCAGGAGGCCTTGCAGGATCTTGCGGCCACGGTAGAGGCGGCTCATCACCGTCCCGGCCGGGCAATCCATGATCTCGGCGATCTCCTTGTAGGAGAAGTCCTCGAGGTCGGCCAGGATGACCGCCATCCGGAAGTCGGCGGGGACGGCCGCCAGGGCCTTCTCGACGTCCGCCGAGACCATCCGGCCGAGCAGCGCGGTCTCGACGTCTCGACCGTCGCCGCCGCCACCCACGAACTGCTCGAGGTTCGCGGGCGAGGCCTCGGCCTCGGTCATCACGTGGTGCTCGCGCTCGCGCTCGCGGTAGTTGTTGCAGAAGACGTTGGTCAGGATCCGGAACAGCCAGGCCTTGCAGTTGGTGCCGGCCTGGAAGGTGTCGAAGAACCGGTAGGCCCGCAGGAGCGCGTCCTGGACCAGGTCCTCGGCGTCCTTCTCGTTGCGGGTCATCCGCAGCGCCGCCGCGTAGAGCGCGCCGAGGTGCGGGAGCGCCTCGCGTTCGAAGTCAGCCGCCGATGGTCGCCGTTTCATGTTCCTTCGCTCACCCGCCAGCACAACAGCCCGCGCCGCCGAGTTATTCCCCTAGTAACATGCCGCGTTGGCGAACAATCGGCCACCCGTGGCGGGGGTGGCCCCCGAGGCGCTGGTGTAGTCGGCGTAGGTGACCGCCAGCATCGTCTGGACGCCGGGGGAGGTGACGCCGACGGGGAGCGCCCGGACGGTCCCGAACGTCCCGTCGACCGAGGGGAAGATCAGCGCGCCGGTCCGGCGGTTCCCCATGTCGTCGAGCCGCCAGAGCTCGACGTCGAAGGG
>DASZVW010000651.1:0-4851 GCA_035546895.1 Polyangia bacterium | reverse complement strand
ACCACCCCGCGCCAGTCGAACAGCAGCGGGAGGAGGCCCCCCGCCAGCAGCAGGCCGACGCCCGGCCAGACCAGCCAGCCGGCGCAGCCGCCGTAGCTCGCCTCGCCGGCGATGTGCGAGCGGACCAGCCAGGGGGCCAGGCCCACCCAGGCGACGGCCGCGCCGAGCGCCATGCTGACCGCGGCGCGGAGCCCCATCATCGCGCCCGTCGCCAGCATGAGCGGGCTCCAGCTCATCCCGACCGAGAGCGCCGCCAGCGAGACGCCCCCCACGGTCACGCCGAGCGCCGTGCTCGAGGGGATGAGCTGCGGGTGGCCGTCGCGGAACCAGGTGAAGACGCCCGCGAAGAGGGCGCCGCCGAGCAGCAGGCGGGCGCGCCGGAGGGCGTGCGTCCGTCCGGTGAACATGGTCTCGATCAGGTCGCCGGTCGCCTTCCCGGTGGGGAAGGGGAGCGCGTCGTCCACCACCAGCTTCCGGCGCAGGAGGACGGCGGCGAAGATGCCGATCAGCGCCAGCGCCAGCCCCCACAGCGTGAGCGCCCAGGGGGGGAAGTCGCGTCCCATGAGCGCCAGCGCCGGCGCCGGGCCGCCGATGCCGGCCACGAAGCTCATGATGGCGGCGGAGGAGGCCGTGGTCTGGGTGATGTTGTTCTCGAGCGCGCTGTAGGGGCGGCGGCCGAGCCGCGTGAAGGTGCCGAAGAAGAGGAACCCCAGCAGCGCCGCGGTGATGCTCCCGCCGTCGATGATCGAGAGCTTGAGCGCGGTGTAGACGTTCCCCGCGGCCAGCACGGCGCCGATCGCGCAGCCCATGACGAGCGCGCGGGCGCTGAGCTCGGCGCGGGCGGGCGTCTCCACCGGCGTCGGTTCTACCGCGGCCGGGCTGGGGGCCGGAAGCACGGTCACGGCAGGTCGTCGGGATCGCGCCCCGAGGGCTCGCGCGTCCGCAGGCCGTGCTTCCAGAGCAGCCGGTAGAAGTAGATCCGGTCGACGCCCGCCGCCCGCGCCGCCGCGCTCACCCGGTTCTCGTGCTGCCGCAGGAGCTCCTCGAGGTAACGGCGCTCGAACGCGCTCACCCAGGCCTCGCGCGCCTCGCGCAGCGGCTGGCCGACGTTGACCGCGCTCTCGGGCGCCGAGACCGCCGGCATGGTGCCGGTAGCGGAGCGGGGCGGCGAGAAGTCGCGCAGCGCCACGCACCGCTCGAGGTAGTTGCGCAGCTCGCGGATGTTGCCCGGCCAGGTGTGGCGGCCGAGGGCGTCGAGGAAGTCGGGCGCGCGGACGCGCGCGGCGGTCGCCGCGTCGACGGCGCCCAGCCCGCGCACGACGTGGTCGACCAGCAGCGGCAGGTCGGCAAGGCGGTCGCGCAGGGGCGGCAGCTTCACCTCCACGACCGCCAGCCGGTAATAGAGATCGGAGCGGAACTTCCCGGCCGCCACCTGGTCGCGCAGGCTGCGGTTGGTGGCGGCCACCAGCCGCACGTTGACCGGCACGTGGTTGTTGGTCCCCACCCGGCGGACCTCGCGCCGCTCGAGCACGCGCAGCAGCTTGGGCTGCAGATCGATCGACAGCTCGCCGATCTCGTCGAGGAACACCGTCCCGCCCGAGGCCGCCTCGAAGACGCCCTGGCGCGACGACACCGCGCCGGTGAAGGCGCCCCGCTCGTGGCCGAACAGCTCGCTCTCCAGGAGCTGCGGCGGCATGGCGCCGCAGTCCACCACCAGGAAGGGCTTGTCCTTGCGGGCGCTGCCGAGGTGGATCGCCTCGGCCGAGACCTCCTTGCCGGTGCCGGTCTCCCCCTCGAGCAGGATGGTGGCGTCGCTGGAGGCCGCCTTGCCGAGCACGTCGAACACCGCCTGCATCGCCGAGGAGCGGCCGATCATGCGGCCGAAGCGGTCGTCGCCGCCGGTGGCGCGCAGGCGCCCCGACTCGGCCTCGAGGCGCACGGGGCCGCTGCCGACGCCGAACGCGGCGCGGGCCTCCTGGTGACCGTTCCCCACGGCCTGGATATCGACCACCGCCCGGCCAAGCTTGACCGTAGAACGGCAATTTGCCGCCGACAGCGCCGCAGCGCGTTTCGGGCGCCGGGAGGGTCAGCGGCCGAGCGCGACCTTGGCCGCGCCCAGCAGCCCCGGCTGGGGATGGGTCACGATGAAGGCCGGGAGCTTCTCGACCAGCGTGTGCAGCCGCCCCTTGCGATCGAACGCCTCGCGGAAGGCGCCGCGCCGGAGGTAATCCAGGATGCGGGGCGCGATCCCACCCGCCACGAACACCCCCCCGGTGGCCAGCACCATCAGCCCCAGGTTCCCCGCGGTGGCCCCCAGGACCGAGCAGAAGATCGACAGCGCCATCTCGCACACCGGATCGGTCCCCGCCAGCGCCCGCTGCGAGATCGCCGCCGCCGGGTCGTTGCCGTGCGCGGCCAGCGCGGCCGCCGTCTCGGGGCGGATGAGGCCGCGGCAGGCCGGCTCCTCGGAGAGGAAGGTGAAGACGTCGACCAGCCCGTGCCCGGAGAGCACCCGCTCGCAGGAGACGCGGCCGTACTTGGTGATGAGGTACTGCGAGAGCCCCAGCTCGAGCGGCGTGCGCGCCGCCAGGTCGACGTGCCCCCCCTCGGAGGGGACCACCTGGTAGGCGTCGTCGGCGGCCGACCAGAGGAGAAACGCCTGCCCGAGGCCGGTCCCGGCGCCCAGGACCGCGATCGGCCCGTGCGGGACCGGCGGCTCGCCGCCGAGCGCCACCAGCTGGTCGGGGCCCACGGCGGTCACCCCCAGCGCGGCGGCGTAGAAGTCGTTCACCAGCGTCGCCCGAGGGATCCCCAGCCGCTGGGCCAGCGTCCGGCCGTCGACGACCCAGGGGAGGTTGGTCGCCCGGCACATGTTGTTCTCGATCGGCCCGGCGATGCCGAAGCAGGCCCGGCTCACCTTGGCGGCGGCGCCGATCTTGGCGGCGGCCAGCACCGCGAACTCGTCGACGATCACGTCCAGCGACGGGTAGGCGGGCGAGGGGAAGGTCTGCTCGAAGAGCTGCGCCCCCAGCGCGCCGCCGGCCGACACATCGAAGATCGCCAGCCGCGCGTTGGTGCCGCCGATGTCGCCCGCCAGGACGGTCATCGCGCCCCCTCCGGCGGCAGCGCCGCCGCGGCCGCGCGGTCGCAGAAGATGGTGACCGGCCCGCCGTCCCGGCGCACGATCGGTGCCGCCGGCAGATCGTCGCCCCGCACCACCGCGGCCAGCGCGGGCGCCTTGTCGTGACCGGTGACCAGGAAGGCGACTTCGCGGGCGCCGCACAGCGCCGGGTAGGTGAGCGTCAGCCGCCGGGTCCCCTTCTGGGGCGACTCGACGGCCGCCGCCAGGCGGGACTCTTCCTTCAGCACCGCGGTGCCGGGGAAGAGCGACGCCGTGTGCCCGTCGGGGCCGAGGCCCAGCAGCGCCAGGTCGAGCCAGGGGGGCGAGGCGCCGGCGGTCAGCGCCGCCGCGTAGTCGCGCGCCACCGTCTCGAGATCCGCGTCCTCGCCGCGCCAGCGGACCACGTTGGCGGCCGGCACGCGCGCCGGCTCGAGCAGCGTCTCGCGCGCCATCCGGTAGTTGGACGCCGCGTCGTCGGGCGGCACGGCGCGCTCGTCGCCGAAGAAGATCTGAGCCCGCGTCCAGTCGATCCCCTGGGCCAGCAGCGGGTAGAGCGCGCGCGGCGTCGATCCGCCGGCGAGCGCGATCCGGAACCGCCCGCGGGCGGCGACGGCCGCGGCGGCGGCCTGGCGGAGGTGCGCCGCGGCGGCCTCGACCAGCTCGGGGGTAGTGGCGGCGATGACGAGCTTGGGGGTTCCGGGCACGGCGCCGCGGACCTTACCAATCGAAGCGCGTCTTGTCTCGGCCGACCGGCGATGCTAGTTGAGACCGTTCAATGGGCGCCTTCGAAGAGCTCTCCTGGCGCGGCCTCTGCGCGCAGGCGACGGCCGAGAACATGGGCGAGGTCCTGGGCACGCCGCTGGCGGTCTACTCGGGGTTCGATCCCACGGCGGCGAGCCTGCACGCCGGGAACCTGGTGCCGCTCATGCTGCTCACCCACCTGCGGCGCCACGGCCACCAGGCGCTGCCGCTGGTGGGCGGCGCGACCGGGATGATCGGCGACCCCTCGGGCAAGACCAGCGAGCGCACCTTGCTCGACGAGGAGAAGGTCCGGGCCAACACCGCCAAGATCCGCGCCCAGATCGAGCGGTTCTTCGCCACCGACGAGGGGCCGCCCGTGCGGGTGGTCGACAACCTCGACTGGCTGGGGCAGGTGCGCCTGCTCGACTTCCTGCGCGACGTCGGCAAGCACTTCGCGGTCAACCAGATGATCCAGCGCGACTCGGTGAAGGCGCGCTTCGAGTCGCGCGAGAGCGGCATCTCCTACACCGAGTTCTCGTACATGCTGCTGCAGGCCTACGATTTCCACGAGCTCAACCGGCGCCACGGCTGCCGGCTGCAGGTCGGCGCCTCCGACCAGTGGGGGAACATCGTCTCCGGCGTCGACCTCGTGCGGCGGCTGTCGGGCGACACCGTCTACGGCCTGACCGCGCCGCTGCTCACCAACAGCGAGGGGAAGAAGTACGGCAAGAGCGAGAAGGGGGCGGTCTTCCTCGACGGCGCCCTCACCTCGCCGTTCGACTTCTACCAGTTCTGGTTCAACACCGCCGACGCCGACGTGGGGCGCTTCCTGCGCTGGCTCACCGTGCGCGGCCAGGAAGAGATCGCGGCGCTGGAGGCCTCGCCGGGCGCCGAGCGGCGGGCCCAGCGCGCGCTGGCCGAGGACCTGACCCGCCGGGTGCACGGCGGCGAGGCGCTGGCCGAGGTGCTGCGGGCGCTGGAGGCCCGGT
>DASZVW010000650.1:0-1536 GCA_035546895.1 Polyangia bacterium | reverse complement strand
CCATCGGCGCGCCCGCCTCCTCACCGTCACCCGCGTGGGCCCGTCGGGCGCCGACCGGATCAACGACCTCCTGGTGCGCCGGGCGGCGGCGGAGCTCGGGCCGGTCCCCGACGGCGAGCTGCCGACGGGGACGCCGGTGATGATGGTCGAGAACGACTACGATCGCGGCCTCATGAACGGCGACCAGGGGGTGGTCGTGCGCGCGGGCGCGGGGCGCGCGATGGCCGTGTTCGCCCGCGACGGCGCGCTGGCGCTCTACCCCACCGCCAGCCTCCGCGGCGCACTGGCCGTCGCCTACGCCACCACGGTCCACAAGGCGCAGGGGAGCGAGCTCGAGCAGGCGGCGCTGATCCTCCCGGAGCTCGATCTGCCGCTCCTTTCGCGCGAGCTCATCTACACCGCGGTGACCCGCGCGCGCCGCGCGCTGGTGATCGTGGGCCGCCGCGCGCTGCTGGAGGCGGCCGCGGCCCGCCCGCTGGGACGCGCCTCGGGCCTCGGCGAACGGCTCGCCGCCCGCGGCGCTTTTTGACCGCCCGCCGCTCGGGCTCGCGCCGGCAAGACAGAACCATCGACGAACGGTAACTCCGCGCGGTTGAGCGAATTACGCGCCGGTAACGGCTGGGAGCCGCGGCGCGGGCAAGTGCCTGGAACCTGCAGCCCTGCCGGCGGCACCCCCCTTGCACATGCTCACCCTCGTGCGATTGGGGTTTTCGTCCGGCAGGAATCTCGAGCGGAGGTGAAACGGACATGGGTGGCGCCGTCGAAACGAGCAACGATCCCTTCGATCACGAGCAGAGGTTCCTGCTCTCCCGCGCCGAGATGCGCCGCTTCCTCGACGCGGTCGCGGCGCGCGCGGCCGTCGAGATCTACGACCCGGCGCGCCCCGTCTCCTACACGCGGACGACCTACTTCGACACCAACGACGGCGTCTACTTCCGGTCCGGCGAGGGGGCGCCGGCCCGGCGGCTGAGGGTCCGCGAGTACGCGGTCGCCGCCACGCCCGAGTCGGCGCCGACGCTCTCCGGGGTGGCCTTCATCGAGCTCAAGGAGCACGAGGGCTCGGCGCGCCGGAAGGTCCGCCTGGCCGCCACGCCCGCGGAGATCGCCGAGCTCGTCGATCGCGGCGGTCGCGCCGCCGTCACCACCGCCTCGCCGGGCGCGGCCGCCGCGCTGGCGGTGATCGCGCGCGAGCTGGCGCTCCCGACCATGGACGCGCGGCTGGCCACCTGGTACCGCCGGCTCTGCCTGACCGCCGAGGGGCGCCGCGTGCGCATCACCCTCGACGAGAACCTGACCTTCTGCCGGCCGCAGCCGATCGGCGCGCCGGGCGCCGTGGCGGCGCCGCAGGCGCGCGAGGTGGTGGCCGCCTTCCCGGCCCGCGTCCTGGAGGTCAAGCACAGCGGCGAGATGCCGTACTGGCTGTGCGCCGCGCTGGAGTCGCTGCAACCGGCGCGCGCCTTCTCCAAGTTCCAGATGGGGATGACCGCGCTCGGCAGCGAGGCGCCCGTCCAGGAAGAAGCGGCGCCGGCGCCGGCC
>DASZVW010000649.1:0-5969 GCA_035546895.1 Polyangia bacterium | reverse complement strand
TGCGCCGCGAGGGGATCCTGATCGTCGGCAGCGGCTTCCTGACCCACAACCTCCCGAGCATGGACTTCCGGCCCGAGGCGCCGGTCCCCGCCTGGGCGTCGGAGTTCGACGCCTGGACCGCCGACGTGCTCGCCCGCCGCGACGTCGACGCCCTGCTCGACTACCGCCGGCGCGCGCCCGGCGTCCGCCAGGCGCTCCCCACCCACGAGCACTTCGTGCCGGTGGTGACCGCGCTCGGCGCGGCGATCGACGACCCGGCGGCGACGCCGACGTTCCCCATCACCGGGTTCACCTACGGCACCGCCACCAAGCGGTCGCTGCAGCTCGGCTGAGCGCTACTTGAGCGGCTGCGGGGTGGCGTAGCGCGAGAGCGAGACCGTGGCGCCGGTGAGGGCGTCGGCGCTCACCGCCACGTCCAGCTCGGAGCCGCTGAGGCTGCCGTGGCAGCCGCCGCAGATGTTGTTGAACAGCGCGCGCGGCGGGCCGGGGGTGATGTACTCGCCGGGGGTCAGCTGGTGCTCCTCGGTCATGGTGAAGACCGGCTTGCCGGCGGCGTCGTCGAACTCCAGGATGAGCGGGACCCCGGCCGGCACCTGGGCGATGAGCGAGTGGTCGCCGAGCAGGCTGGCCGAGCCGAGCTTCTGCAGCTTCGAGTAGGCCAGCGCCCCCGCGGGGATGTCCGCGGTGGTGGCGTCCGCCGGCGGCGGCAGGTCCTGGTAGACGGTGAGGGCCGCCGCCGCGTCGAACGCCGCCACGTCGCGGCCGCGGCGCAGGTTGGCCCCCAGCAGCGTGGCCAGCACCGGGACGTCGGGGAAGTGCATGACCCCGGTGGCGCCGCCGGAGGTCGCGTGACCGCCGAAGACCAGCTGCGGGAGGTTCTCGAACTGCTCCCTCTCGCCGCGCTTGTAGCCGAGCGCCGCCTCGACGTAGGAGGCCGAGGCGTCCTGCAGCAGCACCCGGTTGGTGCCGTCCTGCTCGTTGACCGCCACCAGCGCGTAGCGCGGGGTGGCGGTGGTCAGGTTGGTGACCGTGCCGTCGTAGGAGGCCAGGATCTCGCCGTTGGGCAGCGAGAACGGCGAGCGGTACTCCCCCTGCGTGGTCCCGTCGGCGGCGGGCGCGGCGGCCGGGTCGACGATCACCATCGACTTGAGGAAGCTGACGTCGGCGCGGTCGGCCTCGAAGGGGCCGATCGAGCGGTTGAAGGTGGCCAGCGCGCCGCCGCCCCCGCGGGCCCCCTCGTTGGCCAGGATGAGCAGGAAGTTGCGGTCGAGCCCCTCGCGGATCTCCGTCGCCTCCTGGTAGCCGACCGACGGCAGCAGCGTGGTGTCGAAGGTGGAGGTCGACTGCGCGCGCTGCGCGAGCAGCGGGTGGTAGTCGGTGAGGTCCCAGTTCATCCGCCGGCCGGAGAGCTGGTAGAAGGTCGGCGTCGCCTTCTCGGCGGTGAAGCTGACCCGGCCGTCCTGCATGAAGGCGGGCGACAGCTCCGAGTTGAGCAGGAAGGTCATCTGCTGGGGGCTGCTGAAGTCGTAGCTGAGGGGCGCCTGGCTCGAGGGGTTGACCCGGAAGAGGTCCGCGTTGGGGAGCATGGTGCGCTGGGTGAGCGTCCCCGAGCGGGTGGAGGCGAACACGATGGTGTCGTCGGGCGCGAACGCCGGGTCGAAGTTGTGAACCCGCACGGTGGTCCCGGCGATGGTCCGCCCGGCGTCGCTGGTGAGCTGCGTGCAGGTGCCGGCCTGCACGTCGAGCATCCAGAGATCGAGGCCGCTGGCGGCGCCCGGGCGGGCCGCGAACACCACCTTGGTCGCGTCGTAGCTCCACTCCGGCCCGCGCACGTCGACGTCCTGCCCGGCCAGCCCGGCGCAGGGGGTGAGCGCGCTGCGCACGTTGCCGACGGCGGTGACCTTGCCGCCGGCGTCGAGAGTGGCGTCGGCCAGCTTGAGGTCGGCTCCCCCTTCGTAGGTGTCGAACTGCAGCAGCGTGTCGGCGTTGGGCGGGCGCGACACGAACACCAGCGGCAGCGTGTCGCCGGCGTTCATCGGCGAGACGACCGCCGCCCGGTCCTGCCGCTCGACCTGCTGCCAGGCCTGGAAGACGCAGACCGCGCGCGTGTTGGTCGTGGGGTCGAACGGCTGCGGGCAGGGGTCGGTGGCCGCCACGTTCTGGTCCTCCAGGATCGGCCCCGCGCGGTGGGTGGTCCCCCCCTCGTCGGCGGTGATGTTCTTCTTCACCGCCCGCGACTGAAAGAGATCGACGGTGTCGAAGGCCATGAAGTCGTCGGCCAGCGCGTGGTAGTTGCGGGTCAGCACCGCGGGGGCGAAGAAGCCGTAGGCGCCCGAGCGGAGGCGGAAGTCGTTGAAGCCGTCGGGGCTGTGGCACCCCTCGAGGTCGCAGCCGCGCACCAGCAGCTTGGGCATGACGTTGGCCTCGAAGAACGTCTGCCCGGCGGTCTTGGGTCCATAGGTCAGCGGCGCCATCTGGACCTCGGTGGCCCACTTCTCCCAGGAGAGCCAGGTCGAGTCGGTCCGCGACTGGAAGAAGGTGCCGCCGGTGTGGCTGACGCCGCCGGCCGCCACCGCCAGCGGGCGCAGCAGGATCTCGCTCTGGTCGACGTTGGTCATCGTCGGATCGGCGGGCGGCGCGATCACGAAGCCCGCCACCTGCGCGTAGTTGAAGTCGATCTCGTCGTCGCTCTGGCCGCAGGTCAGGTACATGTCGGCCTGCACCGAGCCGTGGCAGGAGCCGAACGCGCAGCTCGAGAGCAGGAACGGCTGCACCGTGGTCTTGAAGTCCTGGTAGGCCGGGGTGGTCCGGTCGACGGCCAGCCGCTGGTTCGCGGGCGGCAGCGCGTCGGTGCACTGGCCGACCCCCATGTTGGGGACCGCCACCGGCGCGATGCCGTCGCGGTTGGCGCCGTTGTTCAGCCAGTTCTTGAGCTCGAAGTAGGCGTCGGTGTTGGGGGCGATCGGCGAGCCGCCGCTGTGGCGGATCTCGCTCGGGTAGAAGGTCCCCTGGTAGGGGATCTGGATGCTCGAAGCCGGCATCGCCTTGAGCAGCAGCAGCGGCTGCGGGTAGCTGCCGTAGGTGCGGAGCGCGTCGCGCCGCTTCTGGACCCCCTCGAACGACGACAGGTCGAGGTTCCCGAGCGCCGTGTTCTGACCGGTGGTCGGGTCGTAGGCCGGGCTGTGGCAGGGCGAGGTGTTGCCGACGCAGAAGGTGTTGAAGATCGGCTGGATGTGGACGTCGTAGTAGTGCTGCTCGGCCGGCTGGTTGACCTTGCAGCCGCCGAGCGCCGCCACGGCCGCCGCCGCCAGCCCGAGGTGAAGACCGCGCCCGGCCCAGCCCTGTGCGGAGGTACGCATGAAGGGGCCTTCGATTGTATCAACTCCGGATTGGCTTGTGAACGCCGCCGGCCGGCGTGCGCGCAGTTACTTCAGCTTGGTCAGCGCGGCCTTGGCCAGCGAGCGGACCAGCGGGCTCGGATCGCTGGCGGCCGCGTTCTGCAGCGGCCCGCCGGCCACCGAGGACGGCGCGCCGACCTCGCCCAGCGCCCAGGCCGCCTTCTTGCGCACCGTGGGCGACGGGTCGCCGAGCGCCGTCACCAGCGCCGCGGCGCCGCCCGCGTACTTGAACATCCCGATGGTCACCACCGCGTCGGCCCGCACGCCGGGATCGCTGTCGCTCACCAGCGGCGCGGCCACGCTGCCGTCGCGGTTGCCGGAGATGCCGCGCAGGGCGACCAGCGACGCCGAGCGCACCGCGGGATCGCTGTCCGCGAGCGCGGCGGTCAGGTACTGCGTCCCCGCCGGGCGCCCGATGGTCCCCAGCGCCCTGGCCATCTCGGCGCGCGCCGCCGCCGAGAAGGTGGGGTTCGAGAGCGCCGCGCCCAGCGCCGGGATCGAGGAGACGTAGTGGAGCTCGCCCAGCACGTCGGCCGCGTCGAGCGCCGCCGTCGAGTCGGGCTGCGATAGCCGGGTCAGCATCTGCACCTGCACCTGCTTGCTGACCGCCCGCCGCGCCAGCCACCAGGCCGCCACCGTGCGCACCCGGAAGTCCGGGTGGTCGATGAGCGGCGTGACCAGGTCGACGCAGGCGGCGCAGACCAGGAACTCCGTCCGCTCGAGCTCCGCCTTGATGGAGTCGACCGAGTTGGCGGCGATGGCCGACTGGATGGTCTGGTAGCTGCCGCCCGTGCCGGCCTGCGCGCTCCCGGCCGCCCCCAGGGCGAGGCCGAGCGCGGTGACGATCGCGAGCTTGTTTGCGTTCATGTTCATGATTCGCATGTTCACTGGCTCCCGTCCTTGGTTACATCGTGCCGGCTTCGTCCAGGTTCTCCCGGAAGAAGTACTCGCCGCCCATGTCGATGTTCAGCTCCAAGAGGTAGTACTCGTCGGGCGTCAGATCGGCCCCGCCCTGCTCGACGGTGTGCGGGACGCCCGAGAAGGTGACCGAGTTGCTGCCCACCATCTGGGTGAAGGACGCCGACCCGAAGGCGCGCGTGTTGGTGTCGACCGGGTAGCGCTGCGGCGGGTTGAGCAGCCACATGAGCGGGCTCGCCTCGGCCGCCGAGGCGTTGACGTAGTTGCCCGAGGTGCCGAACGCCGACTGCAGGGCGTCCTCGCCGGTCGGCGTGGTCACGCTGACCACGTCGTCGCCGAGGATCTCGCCCAGCCCCATCAGCGACAGGTAGGAGGCGGTGAAGTCGCCGGTCATCCGCTCGCCGACGGTGACGTTCATCTTCTGGCCGCGCAGGTCGAACACGAACGTCTGCTGCGTGCCGCTGGTCATGTCGACCACCGTGTAGCTGGGGTTGTTCGGCCCCGCGGTCCCGTCGTGGCAGCTCACGCAGTGCTTGTCGAGGATCGGCTGGATGGCCAGGTCCCAGGGGACGCCGCGGACGTCGTTGTCGCCCGGGTTGGCGGCGTTGGTGCCGGCCGGCAGGTTGCCGTTGCCGTCGAGCACGTAGGCGGTGGTCGACTGCCGCTGCGGGCGGGGCGTGTCGAGGTTGATCGGCCCGTGCGCGACCGCCTCCGTCTCGCCGGGCGTGATCGACGAGGGCTGGGTGCGGTTCTCGTGGCAGCCGCCGCAGAAGCGCGACTCGCCCGAGCGGCCGGAGAACCAGATGTCCTCGTTGGCCACCGGCGTGCCGCCCGCGGTGCCGTTGGGCGCGTTGCCGCTGACCTGGGTGGCCATCCCGAACTTGTCGACCAGCTGGATGTGCAGCGGCACGTTGGCCGGCACGTCGGCGGCGAACGAGTGGTCGCCCTGGATCGGGATCTCGCCGTAGCGCGACTGCCCGTCGAAGTCGGTGGTGCCGAACATGTCGACGCCCCCCTCCTCGCCCGAGAACCCCTCGATGAGGCGGACCTTGACCACGTTCCCCTGCGGCACCGTGAACAGCGAGGAGTTGTAGACGTCGAGGCAGCCCACGGTGGTGCTGGTGTCGGTGGTGCTGATCGGCGACGCCAGGTTCTGCGGCTCGGGCCGCGTCTTGACCGGGCGGGCCAGGATGTCCCAGTAGTTCGGGTCGTCGTAGATCGGCGAACGGCCGCCGTTGCTGGCGCTGGCGTCGGCGACCGAGAGGACGTAGAGGCCGAACTGCGCCTTGCTCATCGCGCGGTCGAGCTCCTCCGACTGCACCGGGCCGTCGGACCAGGAGACCAGGAACTGCCCGGGCGCCTCGTCGCCCACCGGCTCGGCGTCGTAGTAGCGGCCGATCCCCTGCGCGCTCGGCGAGCGGTCGCCCGGGATGAGCGGCGTCAGGTCCTGCGACTGCGAGTACTTCTCGCTGCCGTTCAGATCGATGAGGAACAGCTTGCCCGACTGCAGCGTGCGGTCGCGCGAGGTGGCCACCGCCACCACCTGGTAGTCGGTCTGCGGGCCGGCCGGGTCGCCGTTGAACGTCTTGGTCGTCACGTAGCGGGCCTTGAGGTAGCTGTTGGTCGACGGGTACTTCGAATCGAGCTCGTCGC
>DASZVW010000648.1:0-3343 GCA_035546895.1 Polyangia bacterium | reverse complement strand
GTGGAGCCGCCCTTGGCGCCGCCGGTGCCGGTCGCGCCGCCGGATCCGGTAACGCCGCCGCTGGAGACGATGCCGCCGGTGCCCGTGGCGCCGCCCGTCGACGATCCGCCGGAGCCGGTGTCACCGCCGGAGCCGGTGCTCACCAGCTGGACGCACTCGTTGAGGTTGGTCGCGCAGGTGAAACCGCTGTTGCAGCCGCCGTTCACGCACGGGCAGAACTCCGTGCCGGGCGTGCAGGCGGCGTCCGAGGAGTCGGACTTGCTCCCGCACGACGGGGCACACAAAAGCGCACCCGCGAAAAGAAAAGCAAGGGCCTTCAGGTACTTCGAATAAGTCAGCATGGGGGCGCCCAAGTCTCTCAAAGAGGTCCGCGCCAGGCAATGAAAGCCTCCGTTTTTACGCGCAGTTTCCGCAGATCCTGATTTGGCCGGCGCACGCGGAACAGGCCGCGGCGCGGCGCCGGTTGCGCGCCCGGCGTGGGCTGGGGCAGCGTAGCGTCATGAAGGATCCGCTGGTCCGGTTCGGGGTGGCCATCGAGCGATCGCTGCTGCGCGATCTCGACGCCGAGGCGCGCAAGCGGCGCTGCACGCGCTCGGAGCTGCTGCGCGATCTGGCGCGCGCGGAGGTGGGGCGGGCCAAGGCGGCGGCGGGCGTCGACGCGGTGGCGACGCTGACGCTGGTCTACGATCACCACGTCCGCGACCTGAGCGAGAAGCTGACCGAGCTGCAGCACGATCTGGGCGAGGACGTGCGCGCCGCCATGCACGTCCACCTGACGCACGATCTCTGCCTCGAGGTGGTGGTGCTGCGCGGCCGCTCGGATCGGCTGGCGGCGATGGCCGAGCAGATCCTGGCGATCCGCGGCGTCAAGCACGGCGGGATCGAGATCGTCCCCGCCGACCTGGCCGGCGACGCGCACGCGCATTCGCATTCGCACCCGCACCCGCACCCGCATCGGCACCGCGCCCGATAGCCGCAAATGTCGCCGCCGCGCCCGGACCGGGCGTGCTATGAGGAGGCACGTTTTTTTAGAATCGTGCTACCGGGATCCTCGTGTCGACTCGCCGCCTCGCCCCCACGCTCGTGGCCTTCGCGCTCCTCCGCCTGCCGGCGGCGGCGCGGGGCCAAGAGCCGCCGCAGCCGGCGACGGCGCCGGTGACCGCGCCGCCGCCGGCGGAGCTGCCGGTGGTGGTGGTGCACGGGCGGGCGGAGGATCTGCTGGGGACGGCGACCAGCGCCTCGCAGGGGTCGGTCGGCGAGGCAGACCTGGCGGACCTGCCGCTCCTGCGGCGGGGCGAGCTCCTGGAGTCGGTCCCCGGGATGGTGGTCACCCAGCACTCGGGCGACGGCAAGGCGAACCAGTACTTCCTGCGCGGGTTCAACCTCGATCACGGCACCGACTTCGCGTTCTCCGTCGACGGCGTGCCGGTCAACCTGCCGAGCCACGCGCACGGCCAAGGCTACTCCGACCTCAACTTCCTCATCCCCGAGCTGGTCGAGTCGATCGACTTCAAGAAGGGGCCGTTCTACCCGGAGGTGGGCGACTTCTCGGGCGCCGGCGCGGCCGACATCCGCCTCGTCAGCCGGCTGCCCGAGGGGATCGCCAACCTGCAGCTCGGCGCCTTCGGCTACGCGCGGGCGCTCCTGGCCGACAGCCCGGCGGTGGGGCCGGGGACGCTGCTCTACGCGCTCGAGTACGACCACGACGACGGGCCCTGGGCGCTCCCCGAGAACTCGAACCGCTACAACGCCCTCCTGCGCTACGGCTGGGGGCGCGGCGCCGACGACTTCGCGCTCACCGGCAGCTTCTACTGGGCGCCGCTCTGGCACGCCACCGACCAGGTCGCCCAGCGGGCGATCGACCAGGGGATCATCTCGCGCTTCGGGGCCATCGATCCCACCGACGGCGGCAGCACCGGGCGCGCGGCGCTCACCTTCGACTGGACCCGGCGCGGGGACGGCGGCGTCACTCACCTTCTGGTCTACGGCTTCTACTACCGGCTGAACCTCTGGTCCGACTTCGACTACGCGCTCGCCGATCCAACCAACCTCGATCAGTTCGAGCAGGTCGACCGCCGCTTCGTCGCCGGCGCCACGCTGACGCGGACCTGGGACCGGAGCTGGTGGGGGAAGAAGGTCGAGAACACCGTCGGGCTGCAGCTCCGCGACGACGACGTCCCCGACTCCGGTCTCAACCACACCGCGGCCCGGCAGGTGCTGCAGGTCTTGACCTACGACCACCTCGACGAGTTCACCGCCGGCGCGTACGGGCAGAACCGGATCCAGTGGACGCGCTGGCTGCGCAGCGAGCTGGGCTTGCGCGCCGACCTGGCCGCGATCGACGTCGACAGCACCACCGTCACCGCCAACTCGGGCTCGGCGGCGGCCGGCATCGTCAGCCCCAAGGCGACGCTGGTGTTCGGCCCCTGGAAGCGGACCGAGATCTACCTCGACGCCGGCGCCGGCTTTCACAGCAACGACGCCCGCGGCGTGACGGTCACCGTCGACCCGAGCGGGGCGCCGCAGGCGCGGGTGCCGCTGCTGGTCCGCACCAAGGGGGCGGAGCTCGGCGTCCGCACCGCCATCGTGCGCGGGCTGGTGAGCACGCTCTCGCTCTGGGCGCTGCAGTCGAATTCGGAGCTGACCTTCGACGGCGACTCGGGGGCCACCGAGGCCAACGGCCCCAGCCGCAAGTACGGGCTCGAGTGGGCCAACTTCTACCGGCCGACCACCTGGCTGACGCTGAACGCCGACCTGGCGTTCACGCACGCGCGGTACCTCGATCCGCAGCCGGCGGTCGACGGTCAGGCGGGGCTCTACATCGCCAACTCGATCCCGGTGGTGATCTCGGCGGCGGCGGTCGTCGACACGCCGGGCGGCCTGTTCGGCGGCGCGCGCCTGCGCTACTTCGGCTCGCAGCCGCTCATCGAGGACGACACCGTCCGCCAGCCCGCCTCGACGATCGTGAACGCCGTGGTCGGCTACCGCTTCGGCAAGTACGAGGTGAGCGCCGAGGCGCTGAACCTGTTCGACTCCAAGGCCGACGACATCGCCTACTACTACGCCTCGCAGCTCCCGGCGCTGAACGGCCACCCCGCGGAGACGGCCCCGGTGCTCGACACCCACGTCCACCCCGTGGAGCCGTTCCAGGTGCGCGGCAGCCTGACGGCCCACTTCTGATGCGGGGCGCGGCGACCACCCGGCTGGCGATGAGCGTGCTCGGCGCGGCGGCCCTGCACGGCGTGGCGTTCGGCGTGGCCGCCGTCGCGCTGTCGCGACCGCCCCTGGAACGGCCGGCGCCGGTTCCCGTTCCCGTCGACGTCGAGGTCCTCGAGGTGGCGCC
>DASZVW010000647.1:0-6221 GCA_035546895.1 Polyangia bacterium | reverse complement strand
AGAACGGGCAGGCGGTCTCCTCGACCTTCACGTGACGGCCACAAGAGGAACAAGGAACGAGCGCGCCCATGAGGACCTCCCAAGCCAAGTCGCAGACGGAGCCTACACCGGGATCGCCGCTCGTGTAGCCTTTCGTCCCGTGACGGCCCCCGACATCCCCGCCGAGGAGGAGCGGCTGCTCGCGCGCGTGCTGGCCAGCCTGGCGGCGCACGCGCCGGCGCCGCGCCCGGCGGCGGGCGGCCGCGCCCCGCGCGCCGGCCACGTGGAGGAGATGATCGCGCTGCGCGACGAGATCGGCGAGGCGCGCCTCGAGGACGTGCCCCAGCTGGTCGCGCAGATGGAGCGCCTGCAGAACGTGTCGCTGACCCGCGGCGAGCTGCAGACGATGCTGGTCGATCCGGCGGCCCCTTACTTCGGCCACCTGCGGCTGCGCGAGGAGGTGCGCGGCCGCGGCCCGGTCGAGCGCGACGTGCTGGTGGGGCGCGCCACCTTCGTCGACGCCGCGGCGCGCGTGAACATCGTCGACTGGCGCCACGCGCCGGTGAGCCAGCTCTTCTACCGCTACGCCGAGGGGAGCGACTACGAGGAGCGCTTCGGCGACCGCGAGGTCGAGGGGGAGATCGTCGCCCGCCGGATCCTGACCATCGAAGGCGGCGTCTTGCGGCGGGTGGCCTGCCCGCAGGGGGTGTGGGCGCGCGGCGCCGACGGCGGCTGGACGCGCACCGATCTGCCGACGCACGAGCTCGCCGGCGGCCAGGAGACGGCGACGCGGCCGGCGCGCGGCGTGCTGGGCGCGGCCCCGGCCGGGCGGCAGGCGCTCGATCGCCACCTGCCGGAGATCGCGGCGCTCATCGATCCGCACCAGTTCGACCTCATCACCGCGCGCGACGCCGGCGTGGTGGTCATCCAGGGGGGCGCCGGCAGCGGCAAGACCACCGTCGGCCTCCACCGGCTCGGCTACCTGGCCTTCACCCATCCGGACCGCTTCCCGCCGCGCAAGCTGGCGGTGGTGACCGGCGGCGCGGCGCTGGCGGCCTACATCGGGCAGCTCCTGCCGGCGCTGGGCGTGGCGGGCGTGCCGGCGCTGACCTTCGGCGAGCTGGCCCGGCGCGAGCTGCGCGCGGGGATCCCCTGGCTGCGCGTCCCGATCGTCGACGAGGCCCCGCCCGTCGTCACGCGCGTCAAGAGCCACCCGGCGCTGCTGCACGAGCTGGAGCGATCGGCGCGCGCCCACGCGAAGAAGAAGGGCTCGCGGGCGGTGCTGGAGCTGTGGGCCGACCTCCTGACCGATCGGGCGCGCCTGCTGGCGCGGCTGGCCGGCGCCGCCGAGATGCCGATCGCCGAGCGCGACGTCGCCGAGGCGCACCGGCTCATGACCGACCGGGTGGCGGCGGTGATGGCGCGCGACCCGCGCGAGGGGGAGGCCAAGAAGCCGCCCAGGCCGCGCGCCAAGAAGCGGGCGCGGGCGCCCGGGCCCGACATGCACTGGACCGCCATGGGCCTCGAGCACAAGCCGGGGCAGCGGACCGTCGACAGCGACCTGCCCGAAGGGATCCGCCGCGTGGAGGGGGGCGGCTTCGAGATCGACGGCGACGAGGACGACGACCAGAACATCCGCGGCGAGACCGGCATCGACGGCCTGCGCACCGAGGACGACGCCGCCACGCTGGACCTCGACGACGTGGCCATCCTGCTGCGGGCCAACCAGCTCCTGCGCGGCGTGAAGGACCGCCTCGCCCACCTCTTCGTCGACGAGGCGCAGGACCTCTCGCCGATGAAGCTGTCGGTGCTGATCGGCCACGCCCCCAAGCCGTCGATCACGCTGGCCGGCGACACCTCGCAGCGGCTCTACCTCGACAACGGCTTCGGCGACTGGCGCGCGGTGCTCGGGCACCTCGGCCTCGGCCACGTGGCGATCGAGCCGCTGCGCATCGCCTACCGCTCGACCCGCGAGATCATGGCCGTGGCCCGCGCGGCGATGGGCCCGCTGGCCGACCCCGACCCGCCCGAGGCGCCGCGCTCGGGCGCGCCGGTCGAGAGCTTCCGCTTCCCCGGCGTGGGCGCCGCGGTCGGCTTCCTGGCCGAAGCGCTGCGCGAGCTCGCCGCGCGCGAGCCGCGCGCCACGGTGGCCCTCATCGCCCGCCACCCCGAGCAGGCCGACCGCTACTTCGACGGCCTCCGCCGCGCCGAGGTCCCGGCGCTGCGCCGGGTGCGCGCCCAGGACTTCGCCTTTCGCCCCGGCGTGGAGGTCACCGACGTCCGGCAGGTCAAGGGGCTGGAGTTCGACTACGTGGTCATGCTCGACGCCAACGCCTCCAGCTACGGCCGCGACGACGAGTCGCGCCACCTCTTCCACATCGGCGTCACCCGCGCCGCCTGGCAGCTCTGGATCGTCGCCACCGGCACCCCCAGCCCGCTGATCCCGGCCGGCCCGGCCTAGCGCTTCGACGAGCGGCCGCGCCCGAGCGGCGTCTTGCGGGCGAGCGGCTTCTTTCGGGCCAGCGTCTTCCCCGGCTGCAGCGCCGCCCGCCGGAGCGTCGACGACCTCGGCGACGGCGGCGCTTCGGCGGGCGGCGGCGCCGCCACGGCCGACGGCGCGCGCATCAACCCCTCGAGCGCGTCGGCGAGCTCGCAGGGGATCGCCAGCGCCGGCGTCAGCGTCCGCGACACCAGCGCCTGCGCGACGTCGTCGCCCGGGGCCGGCGCCGAGAGCACCATCTTGAAGCCCGGACAGTGGACCAGGAAGCAGTCGCCGCGCGCCGCGATCGGCGGGCCGGACGTGACCCGCACGCCGTCGAGCCGCCCGAGCGCGCGCGCCAGCTCGACCAGCGCGCCGCCCGCCACCCGCACGCGCAGGCTCAGGATCCCGCCGGCCGCCCCGCCGGTCATCCCCGCCCAGGCGAACGTGTGGCCGGCCAGCGTCACCGAGGCGACGTCGTTCGCCACCTTGGCCGGCGGGTTCCAGATCGGGGCGGACATCGCTCCACTATACGTCTGTTCAGATGGCCGTCAAATCCGGCGGGCGCTCAGACCAGGAGCAGGATCTTCCCGTCGACGTGGGTCTCGGCGAGCGCGTGGGCGGCCGCCGCGTCGGCGAGCGGAAACCGCCGCGCGATGGGGATCGCCAGCTTGCCGTCGGCCACCGCCTGCGCCAGCTCGCCGAGGCGCTTGGGATCGGAGCGGGTCATGAAGGCCTTCACCGCCAACCCGCGCTCCCTGGCGCCGGCCGGCTCGCCCAGCACGCTCCCCAGCTTGCCGCCCGGCTTCAGCTTCCCGAGCAGCTTCTGGATCGTCTCGCCGCTCACGGTGTCGGCGATCCCGTCCAGCGCCGGCAGCCTGGCGATCTCGCCGTCGTCGTCGATCGCCACCACCGCGTCGGCCCCCAGCCTGGCCGCCTCGGCGCGGTGCTTGCCGCGCACGCCGGCCAGGACCTTCGCCCCGCGCGCCTGGGCGGCGAACACCGCCGCCCGCCCCACGCTGCCGGTGGCGCCGGTCACCAGGATGGTCTCGCCGGCGCGGGCGTCGGTCGCCTCCTCGGCGAGCTGGGCGCCGGTGAGCAGCGCCAGCGGCAGCGCGCCGGCGTCCGCCAGCTCGAGCTTCGCCGGGACGGGCGCCCAGCAGTCGACCGGCGCCGCCACCAGCTCGGCGTAGCCGCCGCCCGGCACCCGCCCCAGCACCCGGTCGCCGACCGCGAACCCGCTCACCCCCGGGCCCATCGCCGCCACCGTCCCCGCGGCGTCGCGCCCCAGCACCGCCGGCAGCGCGAGCGGCATGCGCTCGCGGATCGCCCCGCTCCGCTGCTTCCAGTCGACCGGGTTGAGGCTGGCGCCCGCCACCCGGACCAGGAGCTCGTTCGGCCCCGGCTTCGGATCGGGCAAGGTCTGGAGCTGGAGAGCGGACGGGGGCCCGTACTCGGGCAGCACGATGGCGCGCATGGGATCCTTTCGGCTGTTCGATCTAGGTCTTCCCCGCCGCCCGGGGAAGTGGCCAGCTTGAGATGCCGCTTCCCGGAGCCGGTGACCGATCAACGCCCGGTCGTTCGCTTCCGTCGTCTCTGCTTCCCCACCCCCGCCTCTTCCAGCAGCGCCAGATCCAAGAGATCCTTCGGACGCCCCGCGCTGGCCTTGTTCTTCAAGAATTGCCGCTTTCCTAGGAAGCCCACGAGGTGGCGGCCGATCCGGATCCGATGCCGCCCGCGCCAAGCCTCCAGAAAGGGGACGCCGCTGATGCTGGTCATGATGTCGATGCGCAGGGGCTCACGGCCCAACGTCGCCATTCGATCGGGCGTCGCGAAATCGTTCGCCTTCGCCGCCAACGCAGGAAAGCCGAAAGACGCCAGGGCGGCGCCGAGGCGGGCGGCGTTTGCAGCCGTCGGCTCGACGAAGACGTCAAGGTCGCCGGTGGCGCGCGGCCGACCGTGAACCGCCAGTGCGTGAGCGCCGACCACCAGGAAGCGCACGCGGTGGGAGCACAGTGACTCGATAAGATCTCTCCAATCGCGGGGCAGCTTCACCGTAGATCCCCCAAGTGGCCTCTCGAATTGTTTCGACCGCCGAGACGCGCTCGGCGGCGGGACGCGACAACCAGTGCCGTGCGGACTCGCGGTGCACGTCGTCCGGGCTCGTCCAGCGGAACGTCCTCTTCACCGCGTGAGTCTCCCACGAACGGCGCCGCCGCGTGAAGGTCTCCCCACGATTCGACCGCCGGTCCTCATCCCGGCGGGCGCTCGGCCTTGCCGCGGGCCGCTTCGACCGGGTAGCGGGCGCGGTTCTTGGCCAGCTTGGCGCGCATCGCCTGGACGAGGTCGAGGCCGATGCGATCGCAGAGGAGCAGGAGCGCGATCCCGACGTCGCCGATCTCGTCGGCGATGCGGGCGCGCGGCTCGGCGGCGCGCGAGTGGGCGTCGGCGGCGGGGCCGGCCACCCAGCGGTACTCGGCCACCAGCTCGCCGGCCTCCGAGGCGAGCAGCATGGCCAGGTTCTTCGGATCGTGGAACTGGCTCCAGTCGCGCTCGGCCACGAACCGGCGCAGCTCCTCGACGAACGTCTCGACGTCGGTCATCGCGGGACCGACTATCGCGCGCGCCGGCGCCGGCCGCTACGTCCCCGACAGCCCCTGCAGCGTCGAGTCGGTGATGGTGAGGCTCTTGGCGTTGGTGCCGACGGCGGTCCCGGCGTCCATCGTGCTGCCGCTCTGGACGGTGGTCCAGTGGCCGCCGGTGTTGCCGGTCATGGTGGTGTCGGTGATGGTGAGGGTGCCGCCGAAGTCGTCGCTGGTGAAGAAGAGGCCGCCGCCAAAGGCGTTCGCGCCCGCGGCGTTGTTCAGCACGGCGTCGCCGCACAAGGTGATGTTGAAGTCGTTGCCGTCGCCGTAGATGGCGCCGCCATTGCCGCCCGAGCCGATCTCGTACTGCCCGTTGTTCATCACGGTGCACATCTTCATCGTGGTGTCGTTGTTGTTGGCGTCGTGCCCGGTGGCCGTGTTGTCCTCGAACAGCGAGTTGTAGATGTCGAGCTCGGCGTACAACGAACCCACCGCCCCCGCGTTGGCGCCGCTGTTGTTGGTGAAGGTGCTCCCCACGATGATGGCGCCGTGCTTGCTGCCGGTGATGTAGATGGCGCCGCCGCCCGTGTCGGGCCCCAGCTGCGCCGCCTGGTTGCCGGTGAAGATGCAGTCGATCACCGTCAGGTTGCCGTCGCGCATGTAGAGAGCGCCCCCCTCGCCGTCGTCGTACCCCTGCGAGCAGGCGGTCTCGCCCGCGGGCGCCGTCGGGATCATGTCGGTGGGCGTCGTCTTGCCGTTCACCAGCGCCAGGTGCTGCAGCGTCACCCGCGTCTCCAGCGCCTGAAAGTTCGCGCTGTGGTAGTTGAAGATCTGCACCGCGTGGCCGCCGTCGAGCGTCACCTTGCCGCCGCCGTCGATGACGGTGTCCTTGCTGATCGAGAGGTTCATGGTGGCGGTGACCGGGATCGTCACCGCGCCGGGGCCGCAGTCGAAGGTGATGGCGCCGGCCTTGCCGACGGCGGCGTTCAGCGCGGCGAACGTGCAGCTCGCCGCGGTTCCGCTCCCCACCACCGTCGGGTTCGCGGTGCTCGCCGGCTGCCCGCCCGCGGGGATGCCCGCCTTGCACGATCCGTTCGGGTTGCCCGCCTGCCCGATGCTGCCCGCGTCGCTGCTGGTGGCGCCGGCGTCGCTGTTGCTCGCGCCGCCGGTCCCGGTCG
>DASZVW010000646.1:0-1984 GCA_035546895.1 Polyangia bacterium | reverse complement strand
CCCCACGACCAGCGCGATGCCGACCGCCGCCAGGCCGGCCCGGACCATCAGCCTCCGGCGCGAGGACGGACTCCCCAGATCGATCGGCGTGTCGCGAAACCGGTCCTGGGGCGGATAGGGGGTGCGGCCGAACGGGTAGGGGGCCTCGGCGCCGGCCGCGCCCGCCTGGCGGGCGTACGGGCCCGGCTGGAAGATGGCGATCTCGTTGCTCGTCGGCTGCCCCCGCTCGACGACGGCCAGCGCCTTCGAGGTCTCGATCTCCTTCTTGCGCGCCTCGAGGTCGAGGTCGGGCAGGTGGACGCTGTGCCCGAACATGGTGCCGCGCAGGTGGCGGTCGTCGAACGGCTTGCTGGTCTGCTCGCTCAGCACCTCCTCGCCCACGCTGCGCCCGATGGCGGTCTCGCGCCCGTCGGCCGAGGCGGGCGGCGCCGGCGGGCGGACGGTGGGGAGGTCGGCCGTCCCGTGCATGGTGACGCGGCCGCTGTCCAGCAGCGCGTCGGTGACGGCCTGGTGGATCCCGGTGAGGGGGCCCGGCGGCGCGTCGAGCGAGCGGAGCTTCTTCAGGCCCTGCTCGACCTTGACGTCATCGACCACGGTCGGGCCCGAGTAGTGGTCGGCGCTGTCCGCCGCGTCAGCCGGATCGAGCTCGTCCTCCGCGTCGCCAATCCCCGGGAAGGTCTTACCCGCCATCGGCCCGTGATCTTAGCGGATATCGGCCGAAAGACCCAGCGATCCGGCACGGTGGACGGTATAGTCACGGCGCGCCGCATGCGCCTCTGCTTCGTCGTCAACAGCGCCCGGACGCAAAAGGCCAGCTACACGACGCTGCACCTGGCGTTCGCCGCCTACCGGCGCGGCCACGACGTCGCTTTCGCCTCGGTGGACGCGTTCTCGCAGGGCGAGGGGGCCGACATCGTTGCCGAGGTCGCCCGTCCGAAGCCGGGGCGGCTGCGCGACGCCGCCGCCTACGCCAAGGCGCTGACCGCGGCCGACGCCCCCCGCGAGGACGCGCGGCTGTGCGACTTCGACGTCATCTTCCTGCGCAACAACCCCAACGCGGGGGCGGCCGAGGGGGATCGCTTCAACCCGGCGCTCGACTTCGGGCGGCGGCTCAAGCAGCTCGGCGTGCTGGTGGTGAACGACCCCGACGGCCTGTCGCGGGCCGGCTCCAAGATGTACCTGGCCGGCTTCCCGGTCGAGCTGCGGCCGAAGACGCTGGTCACCCGCTCGATCGAGCGGGTGCGCGCCTTCTTGCGCGAGCTGGACGGCCCGGCGATCATCAAGCCGCTGGCCGGGTTCGGCGGCAAGAACGTCTTCTACGTGGCGCGCGGGCAGAGCGCCAACGTGCAGCAGATCATCTCCACCGTCCGGCGCGCCGGCTACGTCATCGTGCAGGAGTACCTGCCGGCGGTGGCCAAAGGGGACAAGCGCGTGCTGCTGCTGGGCGGCGCGCCGCTGGAGGTGGGCGGCGTGGTGGCCGCCTACAAGCGGATGCGCCCCAAGGACGACATCCGCAACAACATGCACGTGGGCGGCCTGCGCCGGCGGACCGATTTCTCCGAGGCCGAGCGGCGGATCTGCGAGCTCTTGCGCCCGCGCCTGGTGGCCGACGGGCTCTACTTCGTGGGCGTCGACCTGGTGGGCGACAAGATCCTGGAGATCAACGTCTTCGCGCCAGGCGGCATCGCCAACATCGACGACCTCTACGAGATCGACGTCGCCACCGCCATCGTCCGCGACCTCGAGCGCAAGGTGGAGCTCCGCTCCGTCTACCCCGAGCCGATCCCGCCCCACGTCTTCATGCGCGCGTGAACGGGTCGGCCCAGTCGGCGCATTTCATTGACGGCTTCGGCAAGGAGCTGGAGCATTCGTGAGCGGCCCCATTTTCTTGCCGCTTTGAGCGGCTCACAAATCGAAACCCCCCGGCTCTGCCGGGGGATGCGTTAGCCGAGCCAGCCGCTCGGGTTTGACGCAGAACCGTGTT
>DASZVW010000645.1:0-1968 GCA_035546895.1 Polyangia bacterium | reverse complement strand
TCCGGACGCCGGTGCGCGCCCGGAGCTGCGCCGCCAGCTCGGTGCGGACCGCGCGGAGCTCGTCCCGGATCTCCTTGAGGACCTCGACCTTGCCGTCCGTCTCCGCCATCGTCACCCCTTCGGCCTCAGAGCTTGGCCGGCTCGGCGTCGCTCGACGCCGGGTGGGGCCGGTGGACGTGCGCCGGCTTGACCTGCTTGTGCTCGAGCGTCAGCTCGATCGTCTGGTCGTCGGCCAGCGAGACCGCGTGCGCGTTGGGGAGGTACCCGTCCTTCTCGAGCCGCAGCTTGAGCGCCCCGCCGCGCGGCCGGGTCAGGACCAGCGGGGTCACCCCCAGCATCCCGCCGCTGGCGTCGTCGAGCACGTTGGCCCCCACCGGATCGGACTCCACGTGGACGGTGACCGTCGCCGGCAGCGCGGGCTTCACCGGGGCGGGCGGCGCCACGGGGGGCGGCGGCGCCGGCTTGGGCGCCGGGGCGGCCGGCTGGGCGACCGCCGCCTCGTGCTGCACGCCCACCTTCTCGCCGTCCCGGAAGAGGAAGACCCCCACCCCGGCCAGCGCGGCGGCGGCCACGAACACCGCCACCGCCTTCCCCTTCTTGGGCGCCGCCGGCGCCTCGACCCGCTCGCCCACGCCCGTCGAGAAGGTGGTGTCCCGCAGCTTGGGGTTGCTGGCGGCGACGGCCGGCTGCGGCGCGCTCTTGCCGGCGATGTCCGGCGACGACGACTGCGCCGTCCCCCGCACCACGAACATCGAGCCGCCCGACCCCTTGAGCGCCTTCTGCAGCTCGCCCATGTCGGCGAACCGCTCGTCCGGGTTCTTGGCCAGCATCTTGAGGACGATGGCGTCGATGACCGGCGAGACGCCGGCGTTCTGGCTCGACGGCGCCGGCGGGGCGACGTTGAGGTGCATGTTCACCAGCTCGCCGAACCCCTCGGAGACGAACGGCGGCTGCCCGCACAGCATCTCGAAGAAGATGATCCCCAGCGAGTAGATGTCGCTGCGGTGGTCGACCGTGCGCGTCCCCCGGCACTGCTCGGGCGACATGTAGATCGGCGTCCCCATCAGCGTCCCGGTGCGCGTCTTGACCGAGTCGTTGGCGCTCCCCTGCTGCAGCTTGGCGATGCCGAAGTCGAGCACCTTGATCCGCTCGCGGTCCGGCTCGTGCGCGTCGGGGACCACGTAGAGGTTGTCGGGCTTGAGATCGCGGTGGACGATCCCCTTCTTGTGCGCCGCCCCCAGCGCCGAGGCGGTCTGGTAGCAGAGCTCGACGGCGGTCGGGATCGGCAGCGCGCCCAGGCGGCGGATGCGCGTCCCCAGGCTCTCCCCCTCGAGCAGCTCCATCACCAGGAACGGCGTCCCGTCGGCGATGGTCCCGGAGTCGAGGATCTCGATGATGTTGGGGTGGCGGATGGCGTTGGCGGCGCGCGCTTCGTTGAGGAAGCGGGTCAGCAGGTTCTCGTCGCGGATGTAGTTCTTGTGCAGGACCTTGACGGCGACGCGGCGCCCGATGCCCGGGTGCTCCGCCAGGTAGACGGCGCCCATCCCCCCCTCTCCCAGCAGGGAGATCGCCCGGTAATTGCCGAATTGCTCGCCGATCATGAAGCCCCCTGATGGTAACCGACCCGGGGGGGGCGGGTCGGAATTTTTGCGGGTCTCGTCCTGGTGCGCCGTGTGTCGGGCGGCGGGGCAGGCCGCCGCAGCAAGATCTCGATCCGGCCCGGCCGGATCAGATCGGGGAGGCGGCCCACCCGTGAGAATCCCAACTTACGGTAGAAACGCAGCGCCGCCGCGTTGTTCCCGTCCGCCGACGTGTAGAGCCAGCGCCGGGTGGCGGCGGTGAGCGCGCCGACGTGCTCGACGAGCCGGCGCCCGAGCCCCTGCCCGCTCGCCTCGGCGCGCACGGCGAGGAGCGCGATGAAGCGCCCGAGCAGCACGCCGTCGTCGGCGACCACCACCCCGAGCGGCG
>DASZVW010000644.1:0-3088 GCA_035546895.1 Polyangia bacterium | reverse complement strand
CACGCGATCACGCCAGAGCGCGTTCGGGTTCGAGCGATCGAACTTCGCCTTGCCCGCGTAGTAGCCCATGGCGCCGCCGAAGAGCGCGTGCGCCGGTACCGAGAAGAGCGCCCGCTGCCAGACCACCGTGAAGCCGCTCTGCGCCTGGGCGATGTAGAGAACGTTCTCGAGCGTCGCGAACCCGAGCGAAACCGCGACGCCGTAGACGACGCCGTCGAGCGGCTCGTCGAACTCGTCCCAGTGGTAGATCGCGGCGAAGAGCACGACGGCCTTGGCCGTCTCCTCGACGAGCCCGGCGAGCACGAGCGACTCGAAGAGGCGCGACGCCTCCGAGCCGCTGGACAGCCATTCGGCCGAAACGAACCCGAGCAGCGTGTAGGCCAGCCCGCGCGCGGCCGCCATCGCGTAGAGCCCGAGCGAGAATGCCATCACGACCCTGTGCAGCGGCTCGCGCTGCCACCGATCGCGCAGGTAGAAGAACGTCAGAAGGAACAGCGACGGGGCCGCCCCTGCGACGATCGCGAGCAGCCAGCCGTGCATCGGCTATACTTTGCTACAACCCGACTGGGTTCGGGGGCGAAACGGTTTCGACGGGGGTCAGCGAAGTTCATGTTGCGTGCCGAGGCGCCCGAGGCCTCGTAAAAACGGGCAAAAAAGAACAGCGAACGATAACTCGTTTGCTCTCGCGGCCTAAAAAACCGACGAGACCGCGAACCGGGGAGGTGCCTGTGGCCCCGGGGACCGGACATCTTCTCAGGCTGGCGACCGCGTAGCGCCTTTCGATGCGGCCGTAAGACACAGGAAGAGCTAAGCGTCGGGCCGCCCGGCCGGTGGGCTAAGCCGACGTCGAAAACCAAATCACCGGATACGCACGTAGCGGCATGAGCGGAGCACTTCCGGACCCGGGTTCGACTCCCGGCGCCTCCACAATAATTTCACGTACTTAGGTTATCTTTTGGGCACTGTCGCCCAGTTGTCGCCCAGGCAGCTGCTCGGAAATCCGGCCAAGGCCATCGAGTAGCTTGACCGCGGTTCGTGGGACTTCCGGGCTGAGATGCGAGTACCGGTTCGTCATCTCGATCGTGGCGTGACCGAGTAGCTCCTGGACCACCCTCGATGCGGAACGTCCCGTGTCGCCGGCTCACGTTCTTCGAAGCGTTGTCGGAAAGCTGCCGGGCGGGCGGGCCGAGGACATCCCTGCCCCCCTCATTCCCCTCACCGCCTAACGCGCGCGGGCGAATCGTCAGAGCGGTTGAGCCGGTCCTATCTGAGGCGCGCGCACTGGCTTCGCCATTCCGTAGAAGACCGTGAGGCCGTTGCCTCCGCAGCGGGTCGAGTCTGCTTCTGGAGCTTTCCCGAAGCAGGCATCTGGATTCTCCCAGTTGTCGGCGACCCAGACGTTGCCGGCGGGGTCGATGCCGACGTCGGTGAGGTGCTGCATGCCGCCGCCGGCGAAGCCGCCGGGAGGCGAGATCGCGTCGCCCGTCTTCATGCCGGGCAGGCAGGTCTCGGGCTGGCTGCCGCACAGCTCCGCCAGGCGCCCTGGACCCATGAAGAGCGAGATCCAGACATGATCGTCGCCGTCGATGACGACCGCCCACGGCGCCCACAACGTTTTGCCGGCCGTGAACACCGAGCCCCCCGGCGCTTGCTTGCCGTCGGGCTGCAACATCGTCACGCTGCCGACCTCGTGCTTCGAAATGAATCCGACGACCGTTTCGTCGAGCTCCTTCATCTTGCCGGTCAGCTTCAGCTCGAGGATCTTCGCCTTCGTCGCGGCATCGAGCCCGTCGCCCGCCGTGTTGGTGATCCACGCGTTGCCGCGGCTGTCGATGGCCATTCCCTTCCCAGAGTGACCGCCGGTCGGGAAGACCTCGATCTTCGTCGGATCGCTCGCCGGAAACCGCGTGACCGTGTCACCGACGGCGTTCGTGACCCAGATCCGATCCCTTTGATCGATGGCGAGGTGGAACGGCCCCTTGAGCTTGCACGGGTTGTCCTTCTTCGATTTTCCTTCGGGCGCCTGGCAATAGAACTTCGCCTTGGCGACATCGCCCTGCGGCAGATAGACGATCTGGTCCTTGCCGAAGTCGAGCGCCCACACGTCGCGATTCGGCGTGACGATGATCGACTGCATCAGGCCGAGCTGACCGCCGAAGTCGTAGCCCTTCGGCGGGGACAGCGCCTTTCCGTTCTTGTCGAACAGGGAGATCGTCTTGCCCGAGGTGCTGGTGACCCAGACCTTGTCGTCGGCCGCGATGGCGGTGCCGAACCCGGGCCCGAGGATTCCTCCACCGGTGAATCCCGTCGGCGGCGAAAGCGCGCGTCCGTTCGGCGCGAACTTGGACAGGTTGCCGTTCCAGAAGGCGTCGAGCGACTGTCCACCGATGATGAAGTTGACGCCGGTCCACACGTTGCCTTCGCTGTCGAACATGATCTTGCCCGGCCCGCTCAGGCCCCCGCCGGTGAACTTGAGCGGCAGAGTCCAGGCGTTCGGCGCATTGGTCAGGTAAGGAAGGAACGGCGTCGGGCGCAGCTGCTTCTCTCCCGGGACCGGATAGAACTGGTCGAGGAGGGCGAACACGCGCTTCGGCTGATAGGCCGGATATCGCGCGATCGAGCGCAACGCCTCCAGCGTGGTGGTAGGAGCCTTGCCCCTCGGATCGGTCGACGCGCTGAAGAGCGCCGCGCACGCATCGGGCCTGACGCGTGTCACGCAGGCGCCGAGGAGGTTCGCCAGCGTGCCGAGGTTGGCCATCGTCGGCGTCTGCTGGCTGTTGAGCCCGTCCAGGATCGTCGTGCCATAGGCGCCGCTCGTCAGGTCGACGAAGTTGGGCACGTTGCCGGCCGCGATTCGAAGCCCGACGGGGTTACCCTTGATCTCTCCGCCGTCTAGGAATTGCGCGTGAGTCCACACGGACGCGACCGTCGTCAGCTCGTTGATCGTGACCCGCTCGAGCGGACGATTGCCCAGGACGGTCATCAACGTGACAGCCGAGTTGTCACCGCTCGCCTTGGCGGCCTTGGGCTCGCCGCCGACGGCCGTCAGGTAGAGACTGTTTTCGACGCGAGCGCTCTTCGCGGAGAT
>DASZVW010000643.1:0-28963 GCA_035546895.1 Polyangia bacterium | reverse complement strand
CCACCGGCCTCGAACGCCTACGTCCGAGAGCAAGCCCCGCCGACGCGCTGACGCGAACGAGCGTCCGGAGCACCGCCGCCGGGCGACCCACACCAAGCGCCGGAAGGGACACGCGTGATGAAAGCCGTGGCGCCTCACAAGCCGATCGACGGGAAGTTCCACACGTGGTCGGACGGGCACTGCGTCCATCTGCTGATTCAGCTCACGGGAGGCAGCGTGGGTCCCAGTCCGGTCATGATGCACGCCAAGACCGAGCTGGGGCCCGCGCGCGCGGTTGTTCGGAAGCAACTGGTCAGCGGCGACGACGTGCTGGCCGGCGATCCGGTCGCAGTCGAAGCGCTCGCGACCCGAGTGGGCGCGTTCGGTCTGTTCCGGCGGATCGGCCGCGCGGCTCGGGGCGCGGCCTCGCTCGCGACGGCTCCCGTGCGCGCGCTCGGCGGCGCCGGCGTCAACGTCCTGAAGGCGACCAGCAACGTCGCAAAGGGCGTGGAAGGCGCGACGGCCCTGACGGAGTACGTGACCCGCCCGCTCGCCTACCGCCCGCATAAGAAGCACGGAGGCGCGCCGGCCGCCGCGGCGCCTCCCGCGCCCGCCGACCAAGGACCCACGGACCAGTCGGCGTCGCAGGCACCGCCCGACGCCGACAGCACGGCACCAGACCAGGAGGGACCCATGAACGACGACACCAGCGGCAGCCCGAGGCCGCAATTCCGACACGTGATGGGCGCGGCGGCGTTGCTCAAGCGCGCCCAACACAACCCGAAGGCGGCGAAGCACGTCCAGACGATCGCCAAGGCGGCGGCGCAGGGGCACCCAGGCGCGATGGTCGCCCAGGCGGCGATCGCCGAGGCGCGGAAGCAGCAGCGCCAGCAACAGCCGCCCCACCCCATGCCGGCACCCGTCCGCTCCAGCGCTTTCCCGTCCTGGGCACGAGGAGCCGCGTAGCGGAACATGGGCGCTCGGTACGAAAGGAACCCCGGCCGGATCGTCGAGCTGGCGGTCGGCAGCTCGCAGGACGTGCTCGATCTTCAGTGGAAGGACGAGATCGCGCACGTCATCTGCGTGACGCTGATCGGCCCGCCCGCCGTTTCGGGCGGGGCGGCGAACGCCGTCTCGTGTGTGGCCTTCGTGCAGTGGGGCGCCGGCGAGGCGGAGGCCGAGGCGGAGATCGACTTCGGGATCGGCGGCGTAGTGTTCACGGTGCCCGCCAGCTCCATCCGGATCACGGCGGAGTACGAGGGAAACTTCGCCGACACGGAGTCGCCCCAGCCGATCCGCGTCGGGGCGTTCGCCTCTGTGGGAAGTGGCGCCCGCCACACCAAGCTGACGCGAACCCGATTCGTGGGCGACTCGATCCCCCCAGCAGGGACCACGACGTTCGAGGTGCCGCCGTTCGCCAAGGCCCTGCGGGTGCTCGGAGGCGACGAGTCCTCGCGATCCCTGCAGCTCGACTTCTTCAGCGACCTGGCGGCGCCGACGCCGCTCTACTCCGTCGAGGTGGCGGCCGGGGCTCCCTCGCCCCTCATCGATCTGGCGCCCGACATCACCTCCGTAGTCCTGACCAACACCGGCGGCTCGGCGCTCTCGGCCGGTGTCCGGGGCGTCTTCGAGCTGGGGATTTGATGGCGACCATCATGATCTCCGCCGTCTGGGACCCGGTGATCGAGAAGTACGCCGGGCGGGTGCCGGTGGCATTCATCCGAGCGCTCGTCCACGGCGAGTCGGGCGGCAACTCCCAGAAGGAGAACCCGACCAGCCATGCCGCCGGTCTCCTGCAGATCACGGAGATCGTCCGGCAGGACTGGAACTCGGCCCATGCCGACGCGCCGGTCACTCGCGACCAACTCTTCGATCCCGAGATCAACGTTCGCCTCGGAGCCGCGCTTCTGAACCGGATCGTCCAGGTCTACGGACGCCACCCGACGATGCGGCCGGACTGGAAGGCGCGCCGCTACGCCGAGCTGGTCGCCCTCGGGTGGAACGCCGGCTACAGCGACCACGGCGGCGTCGGCCTGGCGGTCACCGAGCTCGAGGCGGCCGGCGGGAAGCCGGACGACGTCACGGTCGACACCGTCGCGAAGGTGGCTGCGAGCCTGCCCGCTGCCTCCCGGTTCGTGTCCAAGCCGGATCGCGTCGCCTACGCGAAGGCCGTCGCGGACCTGTACCTCGGCAGCCGGCGCGCGCCGGTGGTGACTGGCCGGCCCGGCGCCGTGGGGCCGGTGGTCGTGGCGGCACTGGGGGCGTTCGGGCTCGCTCACTTTGGACGCAGGGGGCTCGCATGACGACCGTCGCCGAGGTCGACCGCCAGGTGAAGAGCGACGACGCGGTCGCCGCGCGCCTCTGGCCCAAGCTCGGGCCAAAGGTCCGGACCGCGTACCTTCACGACCGGGACGCCTGGATCGCCATCCGTCGCGACGTCGACACCGGCAAGCAGCCGTCGAGCGACACGCTGGAAGCGCAGCACAAGGCGTTCGCGGGCTGGGCGCGCGCTTTCCACGCCGCTTCGAAGGCCCGGAAGCGGCCGGCTACGGCCGTCGTCCCGGTGGCGGCGGCCGCAGCAGCAACGACCGTCGCCCCCCTGCCCTCCGCTCCGGCGCCAGCGATCGCCGTCAAGAAGGCCGCAATGGGTGGCGCCGGGGGCGCGGTGGCTGGCGGGCTCGTGCTGGCGGGTCTCATCGCCCTCGCCGCCCGGAGGAAGCGAGCATGAGCTTCTACGACACCGGGGCGACAGAAGTGGGGCGGCTCTTCTCCGTGCTCTCGCCCTCGGCGATCAAGCAGGAGATCGACTCGGTCGACGCCTACGTCCGCCGCATCGACGGCGACGTCCAGGCGCACAAGACGAAGCTCACCGACCTCTTGAACGACTGGCACCTCTTCGTCGAGGAATGGATCACCTTCCGCGACGGCGCCGGGTGGTTCGCGCGGACGACCGGCGCGACGTACGACAAGGCGCTCGACTACCGCAAGCGCGCCGACGCCTGGGACGAGCTGATCCGCCGCCGAGGCGCCTCCTCCGCGCCCGTCGGAACGACGCCGGCGCCGGCACCCAAGAGCGACGGGCTGAACGCCTTTCTGAAGCTGGCGGGGATCGGCGTAGCTGCCTACGTGGGCGTGAACCTGGTGCGGATCTTCAAGGGCTCGGGAGAGACCAAATGACGGACCTCGAACAAGACTCGGTATCCGACGGCCGACTCCGCAAGTGGCTCGTCAAGACGATCGAACGCGAGCCGATCGACCACTTCATCATCCGTCACGACACGGGCGCCGAGATCGCGACGATCCGAGCCGATGACGGCGGCACGTTCGAGCGCACTGAGCGCCAGCTCGACGAGCTCTGCACCGAGCTTTCGGAGCGGGTGCTGGAGGACGCCGTCGGGCTGGGTGGGCTCCAGCGGTACGTCATCTCGGCCTACAGCGGCGATCACGCGATCACGCGCCTACCCGTCCGACAGAACGCGGACGCTTCGCGCGGCGGGCCCGCGCCCGGCGACCCGCTCGACAGCGAGCCGCCGACCGAGAAGGGGCTGCTCTCGCAGACGATGCGGCACCTCGAGATCAGCGAGCGCACGCACGCGACCGCCATCGCCAACATCTTCGCCATGCAGACACGGATGCTCCGCGAGAAGGACGAACGGATCACCCATCTCGAGGAGCGTCACTGGGAGACGGTCGTCGCCGCCGAGCAGCTCGTCAGCGATCACCACCGACGGCAGCTCGAGAACCGAGCCGCCGACCAGAAGGCGGAGGCGATGCGCGAGGTCCTGGGGACCTTCCTGCAGCTCGCTCCCACCGCGGTGAACAAGCTCGCCGGCAAGGCGCTACTCCCCGAGAAGACCTCTCCGGCGCTGGTCGGCCTCCGCGCTCTGGTCGGGACGATGAAGCCCGAGCAGCTCGAGGCGCTGAAGTTCGTGATGACGCCTGCCCAGCTCGAAACGTTCACCGAAATCGTCGGGCTCGAGGTCGCCGACGAAGAGACCAAGCGGACGGCCAAGCCATAGGAGCCACCCATGCCGAACACCTTCCAGGTCCTCGATGTCCCCACCGGCGACGCCACCGGCGTCCCATTCGTCGCGAGCGCCCTCGGCCGCCCGAAAACGATCGTCTTTGCCGGGCCCGTGCTCGGCCGGTACGTCGTCGAGGGATCGAACGACGGCGGAACGAGCTGGGACATCCTTGTCGACGACGACGGCGAGCAGGCCCTCTTCACCAGCCAGGCCCCCGGCGTGCGCAACTTCGACGCCATCGTCGGCCAGATCCGCGCCCGCAGCATCGGCAACAGCGGGCTGGCCACGCCACCGATGATCGCGCTCGGAGCGCCGCCTGCGGTTGGAACGCCGGTCTTCGGTGTCCTCGACGTACCCGCCGCTCCGGGAAGCGGCGCGGTCTTCGACCTCGGGCTCTCGGCCGGTCCGTTCAAGACCTTCATCCTCCGCGGGTCGATCCCGCCCGGCTCCCGCTACTCCATCCAAGGCTCGATGGACGGCCAGAGTTTTCAGGAGGTCATCCTCTTCACGAGCGACCAGCAAGGCGCCCGCCCGGCCTCCCTGCTCTGCCGCTTCCTGCGGGTCCAGCGCGATGCCGGCGGGCCCGCGCCAGTCATCGCCTTCGGCAGCGAGGGGATCCTCGAGGCCACTGCTGGCAGCGGCACGTCCGAGATCTCGATCGCCGACGACGGCGAGATCGAGACCAGCTCCACCTCCAACGAGGAGGTCCTGCGGCAGTACCAGGTCCCGCTCGCGCTCCTCTCGGCAGCGAGCCTGCGCGCCACGCTGGCGGGCCAGAGCCGTGGCGGCGAAGGCAACCGCAAGGTGACCTACCGCGTGCGCGCCGGCGGCACGGCCGATCAGCCCGACGGCAACCAACTACTCTCCCTCGAGGACGACGGCTCGGGCGACGTCGCCTTGGACGCCGACTCCGCGCCGTTCGCGCGCCCGAGCGATCCCTCGACCCTCATCAAGCTCACCGGCCAGGGCGATGGCGCGAACGCCGCCGTCCTCCGCAACTTCACCCTCGTCTTCCACCCCTGACCCGAACCGAAAAGGAGAACCACATGGCCAACGACGTTGCACAGAGAGACCTCGACCAGGCGGGCTTCCGCATCGCCAACCTGGGGACGCCGACCACCGCCGGCGACGCCACCAAGACCGACAACACGACGGTACCGCAGGCAGCCTCGGGCACGGGCTCGCCCGGCACCAGCCTGCTCGCGGCGCCGGCCGACCACGTCCACCCGGCGGCCGCCGCGTCGACGGGCTACTCCGCCACGCTCACCGATCCGAGCGAGCAGGAGCAGTCGGGCCCGAACGAGACGGTGATCGCCCAGTTCCCCGTCGACTTCAGCCCGGCGACGCCGAACCTGATCCCGACGTTCGCCGCCATCGTCGACGTCGACTCCGGGACGGCGACGTTCAACGTCCGCCTCTCGGTGACCCCGGACGTCGTCGACGGCGGCATCCTGGCCACGATCACCAAGTCGGCCGAGGGTGGGCCCCAGCTGCTGTCGAACGTGGGCGCGTCGTTCGTTCCGCTGACCGAGCCCGCGCTCATCAAGATCACCGCTGCGAACGACAACGCCGCGGTCAGCTGCCGGATCCGCAGCAAGACCGTCACCCTCCGCGCCGCGTAGGTCCCGAGGCCAATCGCGCGTGCCGGCTCGCCAACTGCGGCCGGCACGCGTTTTCCGCTCACCCAGCCAGCGAGGACCCATGACCATCACCGCCCACGCCATCCACTTCTTCGGAGGACGCATCCGCATGACCTGGCAACGAGTCGCAGCTCTCGGCCTTCTCGTCGGCGGCGCGGTGACGGCCGCCGCCTTCCACAACGACGTCATCGCCGCGACGCTCGCCGGCGCCGCCGCGGGCTTCGCGGTCAACCGCGACACGGACCGGAGCGCACCGAATCCGGACATCGTCAGTCAACCGCGATCGTAGAACGCGCCCAGCAGGCGATGCGCACTCGTTCGCCAGAGGAGCCGACGGTAGCCTGTTGACCGTGACTGGTCAAGTGTTCAGTATTAGTCGGACGTGCGCCTGCCACGATTCGATCGCTCCCCTCCTCCGCCTGATCAGCCGTCGCCGGTGGAGGTGGTTCATGCCCGCAAGTCGAGCGAGGAGCGCGCCCTCTGCGGGGCACCCCCAGGGATCGGTGGACGAACGCGTCGCAGGAAGTTCGTCACGTGCGCGGCCTGCCAGCGTGTGATCGGCCAGCGGTTGATGACTCCGGGGCGGCGAAGCTAGCCGTGCCGGCGGGACATCGAGTCGCGTCTTGACGCCTAGTCAGAAAACCATTTCGAGCTGCTCGCGGGCTGTGATGAGCCGCTTTCGGGCGATCGCCGCGTACTCGGGGTTCATCTCCCAGCCCATGAACCGCCGACCCAAGCGGATGGCCGCGACTCCTGTCGTGCCGGATCCGGCGAAAGGATCGAGGATCAGCTCGCCTCGATCAGAGAACAGCCGCACGAGCAGTTCCATCAAGGCCAGGGGCTTCTGTGTCTGGTGGCCAGTGCGCACGTCTCCGCCCTTGTTCACGATAAAGACGCCGTGTGAGCCGCCGCCGTTCCACGTGCTCCGGCCCGGCGCGTGACAGGCGACGATCGACTCGTAGCCGATGCCTGGGCGGTCACCGCTGTACTGCGGCTTTCCGTCTGGCTTCACCCAGATGCAGGTTCTCTTGTAGATGGCGCCCGCGGCCTCGAGGGCTGCGCGCCATTTCATCGCTCCCTCGACCTGGCAGAAGACGAGGATCCATCTGCGGGCGAGCCGCACCATCTGCCGCGCGGATTCCGTTCGCTGTTCCTCGGTGATGGGCGGGAACGTCAGCGGCTCGACTTCCAACCGACCGCCAGCGCGCGCCACGAGACGCTGACTCGTATGTGCTTCCGCTTCGTACGGCGGATCAGTTATCACCACGTCGACGGACGCGTCACCAAGGACCGTGAGTCCCGAAAGACACTCCCCCTCGCGGAGGTCCCAGTTGTCCGCCGTCGCCGCAGACAGAGGTCCCGAGCGTCGTTTTGCCGATCCCGCCATCCGGATCGCAAAGGCCAACGAGAGTACGAATGTGACCGCCGGAATCGTCGTGCGCAATTGCGACGAAACCGTGGTCGCTCGGTCGAGGTAGTCTCGGGCGAATGGCCCCGCATCCGAGTCTCGCCTACGCGCGCCCTTATGAAACCGCTGAAACCGTCTTTGGGGTCTCGGCGACGCCTGACTTTCTTATCCAGCGCGTTCGATCGTGCAACTGGGAAACGAGCTACAAGGCGCTTGCGTGGGTGGCCGCGAAAGTCAGCCGGTACGGCGCCGACTCGGAGGAGGTTCGGCAGCTGACGATCGACCCGCTTGCCAGAATGGAGGGCGACCGGAGCGCCAAAGCCCTGATCGAACACGCCCGCCGAGAGGTCGCGCTGCGGCGGAGCGAGATGATGATCGCTCACGAGCAATCGATATCCTTTTTGCAGCACCTTGTCCTACTGGAGGGCGGTGGCGGTCCCGAGCCCGCTGGGGACACCGAAATCAGCATGTGGCTAGCCTGCGCGGGAACATTCCTTAACGAGTGGGCTATCCCCTCGTCGCCAGACGATCTCGACGAACTCATTGCGCTACAGACCCATCTCCTGAGATTCAACAACCGGTTCGATCCAGCGCGCACGATGGTTCGTTCGTCCCAGCTGTTCGCGCACCAGCCGAGACAGGGCCCTCTCGCTAGTCCAAGCACCTGGGAGCGGATGGTCACAGGAGCGTTCGGCGCGACTTACGAGGAGTTTTTTGAAGGGATGCTTGGTCCGATCTTCATCCTGGCGCAAAACTGGGGGGACGAGTCGCGGAATCTTCCTTGGCCGATGATCGACGTGAACACGTTCGTCCGAGAGACTCGACTGCCGGCAGAGACCTTTGCCGCAATGATGCAGCTTTGGGCCGCAGACCGTGAGACCCTTCGCGCGCAGATCGGCAAGAGACTGCGCAGTGGACTGCCCCACGCACCGACCGCTTTGCTCTATCGCCCCTTCGTCCGCGTCGCTGGGGACACCTATGTAGCTGCGTCACCGTGGGCGATCCAACACCAGGTGCGGTTTGCTCCTTGGGCTCGGATGATGGAAGCCGCCAAGCGGATGTCTAAGACGGGAGAGCCAGACGAGTGGTTTCGAGGATTTGGGCAACAGGTTGAAGACTGGTGCCGACGCGTTGCTACCGAGGCGCAGAAGTCCAAGTCCTGCAAAGGACGTATTCTCATGCCCGAGAGTCCAGGAGGCGAGGACGAGGTCGAAGACGTGGTCCTCCTGGACGGGAAAGCAGCTGTTCTCTTCTCCGTGAAGAGCCGAGTGATGGACGCGAAGGCCGCCAGGGAGGCGGTTTCAGTAGAGAAGACGATGTCCTGGTATCGCGACTACTTCTTTGAGGATAAGGGCGACGACTATCGCGGCGGCGCTGTCCGTCAACTCGACAGGCGGATTGGGTTCATTCGCTCCGGACGCTTCGAGCACCTCGGGATTCGAAAGAACGTCACGATTCTGCCCGTAATCGTCACCTATGACAGCCTCGGCGAGACGGATCAACTCTATCGCTGGATCGAAGTGGAGTGCCGTAGTCGCAACTTGCTTCAAGGACACGGCATCGGCCCGCTCACCCTTGGGCGAGTGGACGAGTTCGAAGAACTCATGGCACTAGCTGCTGGTGGTAAATCGGCCGCGGCGCTTCTTCGCCGTCGGGAGGGGTCCGACAGACACCGGCGACTCGACCAGATAATCTACGAGCAAAGACCTCCGAAAGGCAGGTGGCGCCTACCCTTCTTCGGAGAAGTGTTTGCTCGGTTGGTCAAGAGGATCGTCTCGCGGCTGTTCGGGCCGGAGGTCGCGGATCGCCTGCCGGCAATGCGACTGTAGCCTCCGTGGGCGGGCTCCGATCGGACATCGGCCTTCTTGGCCTTAAACGGTACCCGCCCTACCTCGCTGGCGGTGGGCGATAGACCAGCAACGTGCGGATCGCTTTCTCTTGGAGAGAGATGGCGACACCGCGTGCCCAGTCCATCCATGCTGTGACCTCTGGTTCTGGGCCGACGGATCCGTTTACCGCGGCGTATGCCTCAACGGCACGCAAGAAGCCACGGATCTCCTCAGCCTGAACGTGATCAAGCACGCGGCTCGCCAGATCGTCCAACTTCTGCTGCTCCAACCGTCGACCTTCGATCTCCTCTTCCCTGATTCGTCTCTCCTGCTCAGACTCCGGGCGCCAGCGCTCCGACGTTACCGTCGTCGGTTGGCCCGGCTTGACTGCTGGGAGACCAGGTTTTGCGGGTGGGCGGCCAGCAGCCATGAGCGCCCAGTAACCCCGCCCCGGCCTCGGCACCGCCAGTTTACGGCAAACCGTCGCGAGCGCGGCGCTCGAAACTCCATACCGGGCTGCGACGGCCGTCATGGGTTCCGTCCAAACCTCTTGGTACAGCTTCTCTCTGTCGTACTGGATCGTCGTCCACGCCATGCGCGGATTGTACGGGCGAGCAGCCTCTGTTCGAAGGCGAGCGACTACTTGGGCTCCCCTCCGTCGATGGGCGTCTCGCTCTCGCCAGCCTGTCGCCCAAAATCCGATGCCAGGGCCCGTAGGGCTTCGTACAGGGTCAGGCCCTTCCCCTCGGCCGGGGCGGGTTCAGGCTGCGCATCTGCCGGGCAGCCGAAGAAACGTCTTGCGATCTCGTGACCGGCGGCCGATTGCAGGCGGAAAAAGACCTTCTCGCGACGCAATCGATCGATCCAGATATAGAGGTCGATCGAAACCTTCTCTGCGCGGATCCGCCCCAGAGCGATGGGAGCGGACGAGGTGTTCCAATAACCGAAGGACTCTGAGCCGTAAAACGTGCCGCCCCTAAAAGCCTCCTCGAGATCGTGAACGTCGGTGACATCGTCATTCAAGATGATCAGGACTCGTGGCTCGGAATAGCGACACAGCTGCTTGTAGGCCTCGTGGATCTTTTGGCCGACTCGGGAGGGTCCGTTGTCCGAGCGGGTGATCCAGGGCCCGAATGGTGCCGGCTTCCATCCATTCGCTGCCGTGCGCGGCTCCCTCTTGAGGTGCTTTATCTCGACAACAGCCGCCCGCCTTTCAGCGTCGAGCAGCTCATAGTCCGGCTCCTTCAGATCATGCTCTTTGATCTTGCGGAGAGACACGCCGAAACGCGTCCTCAACAGGGTCTCGACATATTTTTCTTCCTGGAACGACGAGCTCACGGAATCATCGTACCGTGGGATCAGCCGCGGGCAAGATGGCAGCGCTGACTCCGTTCGGGTTAGGTTACCCGTTGCGGATTTGTTCGCCGTGGCGTTCGGGGGCGGAAAGTCTGCTGGACGTGTGGGAAGCATTCGGACTCGGTGACCGCAGGAACGCTCGGACCAGCGTCACCAATTCGACCGAGATGATCCCCGTGGCCGTTCCAGGGCGGCCGAGATAGAGAGCGAATGCCGCCACTCCCAAGGCTCCGAGAGCGACCACGAACCCGAAGATCTGACCGCGCCGTTGGTGAACGATGTGCGCGCGCTGAAGATCGTGGTGTGCCTTTTCGCGTTCCAATTCCGCGGCGCGCCGGTGCTGAAGCTCCTCGAGCCAGGCGTTGAGGAGACAGCCCGTGGCTTCAGGAATCAAGCCCTCATACGCTCGCAGGAGCCGGGGAGCAGGAAGTGAGCCGAGAAGGCGCAGCGTCGCCGTCTGCCGATGTCGCCGCCGACCGTCTTTCATTTCCATCTCAGAGTCGAGACTAGAAGAGCGGGCGAAGAGCCACCACTAGCGGCGATCTTTTCTCGAATTATCTGCGCCGCGGGGGCCTATAAAGCGACGTCCCGGTCGCTTCCGTCGCATAGTCCGACGGACCTCACGGAAATGCTTCCCCAGGGCGCCTCGTCGCCTGTTCCATGGCACGTGGAAGAGCTCGCAGATCGCGTGGGGGTGAAGTTGCAGCATCGCGTCCATCAATTGCTTCTGCGACACGCCCTCTTCCTGCGCCGCCATCAGCAAGTCGCGAGTCGGCTGGGTTCGGCCTCGTCGACCGTCTGGCCTTTTCCCTTCCGGAGTCGGTTCCATTTCCGCGAGCTGCTTAAAGAGATCCGCCATCACCTCGAGAGTGATGCTCTGCTCCAGCAGCTGATCGTCGAGGTCTGGCGGCGGCCTTCCGTTCACGTCAAACGTGCAGCCTTCGAGGGCCGCCGACAGCTCTTCTTCGCTTACCCGAGCGTATCGACACCATTGGCGAGGCCCATCCACGTGTCTCGAGCGCGTGTGTTCTAGGACGCAGCGGCTAAGATCCGCAGGCCTACCCTTCGCATCGATGCACTCTCCGCGATGGGCCCGCGCGTCGAGCCTCGTCTCGATGTCGCGCCAGGCGCGACAGGCCTCCATCTTCGCCTCGACGTCGGCACGCCTCTGGCCAAGCTCTGACGGCCAGGACCGGGGCCCTCGTATCCGTTGGTAGGCCCCTTCGCGGCGGATCTCCCCGGCGAGAGCTCCCTTGGCGGCTGATGCATCCGCAAATGCCTCCGCTCCCCGAAGGTAGTTTTTCGCTTCAGTCGGGGTGACCGTCGACCGGTACCGTCGAGTGAAACCGGCCTCCAGCATGAAAGACCGGTGCGTTGCTCCGGCCAGGGTGACCTCCCTCTGGAGCGGAGTGGCGGTGACCGGCTTCGCACCGGGCCGCAGCATCCGGATCTGCCACTCGTGGAGCAGCCTCGACGTTCGGACCGCGCTCCCTTTCTGGGTGTGTCCTCCAGAGCCCTCTCTAGACGTCGCCACCCTCAGAGCCTGCCCCAAAGCCCAGGATGTCGATAGATGGCTGTCCGCGGAAGTGACGAAGCCCGGGGAGGGAAGGCCTGCTCCGACCAGATAGCGCGCGGTGTCGGTGACTACGAGCAGGCTACTTGCGCCACCTGAGGATGATCACTACCTTGCTCCTTCGATTCATGCGTGGCGGTGGAGTCCGCCCAGAACCGCCGTCCTCGGGACGGCCAATGACTCCTGCGGCATTCGCCGCAGGAGTGTGCCTCCTCGGCGAGATGGAACAAGTCGAGGCGAGGCATGACGCAAGCGGAACTGATCGGAATTGGAGGAGCGCTCGGGGCGGGCTGCCGTTGGGCCTTCGGGCTACTGACGCTGAAGGCTCTCGGTCCCCCGCTGCGTGACCTGAGCGCGAACGTCATCGGCCCGACTGTCGTCGTGATCGGCGTGCACGCGGGTCTCGCGCCCACCATGCAGTCGGGCGGCCGGCTCACCGTCGCCACGGGCGCGCTCGGCGGCTACATGGTGGTCGCGACGTTGGGCGCGGCACACCGTGCTCTCGGCGAGGGGGCGGAGCGGCTCCCTTCCATCGTCGAGATCTTGGCGGGGGCTCTTGGGTGCCTCGTGGCGGGAGCAATAAGTCTGGGGCTGACGCACGCGTTCTCGTAGACGGGCCAGCCCCCGCAGCTTTAGGAACTGGTCCGCCGCCCTGCCGGGGTCGAGAGCTGAGACAGGTCCCGGACGGCGCCCCGAGCGGCGCTGGTGGTCATGAGAGCGTAGGCGCGCAGCGCATCGGAGATCTTCCGGTCGCGGTTCGGCCGCCAGGCGTCCGCTCCGCGGGCCTGCATCCCAGCCCCCCGCTTGGCGAGCGTGGCGGCGTCGAGCAGCACATCGATGCGGCGCGCTGGGATGTCGATCCGGATGCGATCTCCCTCCTCGATGAGGCCGATGGCGCCTCCCTCCCCTGCTTCGGGCGAGACGTGTCCGATGCTGAGACCGGATGTCCCGCCGGAAAAACGCCCGTCGGTGATGAGGGCGCAGCTCTTGCCGAGCCCCTTCCCTTTTAGGAAGGAGGTCGGATAGAGCATCTCCTGCATCCCGGGACCACCCTTCGGCCCCTCATAGACGATCACCACTACATCCCCGGGTCGGATCTTGTCCGCGATGATGGCGTCGCAGGCCGCCTCCTGAGAGTGAAAGACGCGGGCAGGACCCTCGAACCTCAAGCTCGATTCGTCCACGCCGGCGGTCTTCACGATGCAGCCCTCCTCAGCGATGTTGCCGTGCAGAACCGCAAGGCCGCCATCCTTGCTGTAAGCGTGGGCGGCGTCCCGCACGCAGCCACGCTCGACGTCTGCGTCTGGCTCCGCGAAATACTTGTCCTGGGAGAAAGCGACCTTCGTCGCCACGCCGCCTGGCGCGGCAAGCGCACGCTGGCGCGCTTCAGCGCTCGCGCCGGACCGGCGAATGTCGTTCGCATCGATGGCGGCGCCCATGCTTGGGGCGTGAACGGTCCTCACGTTGCGGTGGACGAGACCCGCCCGATCGAGCTCGCCCAGGATGGTGAAGATGCCGCCGGCGTGGTGAACGTCCTCGACGTGGTAGTGCGACGAGGGGGCAACCTTGCAGATGTTGGGGACTTGGCGCGAGAGGCGATCGATGTCGGCCATGGTGAACTTCACCCCCGCCTCGTGCGCGATGGCCAGGATGTGGAGGACGGTGTTGGTCGACCCACCCATCGCGATGTCGAGCGCCATGGCGTTCTCGAACGCCTCGAACGTGGCGACGCTGCGTGGCAGCGCGGCGTCGTCGCCGTCGAGGTAGTGCCGCTTCGCCATCTCCACGATCCTTCGACCGGCGGCCTCGAACAGCTCCCAGCGGCGGGCGTGCGTGGCGAGCAACGTCCCGTTCCCGGGGAGCGCCAGGCCGAGCGCCTCGTTGAGACAGTTCATGCTATTGGCGGTGAACATCCCCGAGCATGAGCCGCAGGTCGGGCAGGCCGACCGCTCCATCTCCGCCAATTCGGCGTCGCTCACCTTGGCATCGCTGGAGGCAATCATCGAATCGATGAGGTCGAGCTTTCGGACCAGGGGCTTCCCGTCACGGCCGTGCGTGCCCACCAGCTTGCCGGCCTCCATCGGGCCGCCCGACACGAAGATCGTCGGGATGTTGAGGCGCATGGCAGCCATCAGCATTCCCGGCGTGATCTTGTCGCAGTTAGAGATGCAGACGAGCGCGTCGGCGCAGTGGGCGTTCACCATGTACTCGACGCTGTCGGCGATGAGGTCGCGGCTGGGCAGCGAGTAGAGCATCCCGCCGTGCCCCATCGCGATCCCGTCGTCGATGGCGATCGTGTTGAACTCGACGCCCCACCCGCCGACCGCGTCGACAACGCCCTTCACCCGCTGCCCGACGTCGTGCAGGTGCACGTGCCCCGGCACGAACTGCGTGAAGCTGTTGGCGATGGCGATGATCGGCTTCTCGAAGTCGGCGTCGGTCATCCCAGTCGCCCGCCAGAGCGACCTCGCTCCGGCCATGTTGCGTCCCTGCGTCGACGTGCGGCTGCGGTATCCCTTGCTGCTCATTGGTCGAATCTCCCCGAGTGACGGCGTTTCGTCCAGCGGCCCGACAGCTCGCCATCGCTGTCTTGCCGGCGCCGCGCGAGGCGGCTATGTTCGCGAACAATCGAAGGCGGTGGAGTCCGCCACAACCGCCGGCCCCTGTCGGCCAATGACTCCTGCGACCATATTGCGTCGTAGGGACTCGTCCTCGCGGCGCGCAGGAGGATCGAGATGGCCCGCAGTGAAGCAGAGAAACCCACGGATGGATCGACGGGACATGGATCCGCCGCTTCAAGGTGGTTGAACCGAACGGTTCTGGGAATTGGGCTGGCGAGCCTCTTTTCAGACGTCGGACACGAGATGGCGACGACGGCCATGCCGGCGCTGCTGGCAGCGCTGGGGTCCAGCTCCTTGCTCCTAGGGGTCATCGAAGGGGTCTCCGACGGAGCATCCAGTTTCGCGAAGCTCTACTCCGGGCTCTACAGCGACCGGTTGCGCCGGCGCAAACCTCTGGCGGTCATCGGCTACTTCCTGACGGCCTCGGGCATGGCCAGCTTCGCGCTGGCAACCCGCGGCTGGCATGTGCTCCTTGGCCGCGTCGTGGGATGGCTCGGGCGTGGCGCGCGCTCGCCTGTGCGGAACGTCTTGCTTACGGAGGCGACCACCAAGGAGACGTACGGGAGGGCGTTCGGCCTTGAGCGCGCCATGGACAGCGCCGGAGCGGTCGTCGGGCCCCTGATCGCGGTCGGCGTCGTCGCCCACGCCGGCGTCCGCTCTGTCTTCGGGTACACGTTCATCCCGGGAATCTTGGCCGCGCTGTTGGTCGCGACGCTCGTGCAGGAACGACCGCACGAACCGCAGCCGCATGCCCAGCTGTCCACCGGCATCCGCGCGTTGCCAACCGGCTTCCGTCGCTTCCTCGTCGGCGTGGGGATCGCGGGCCTCGGCGACTTCTCGAAGACCCTGCTGATCCTCTGGGCGACCCAGGCGTGGACCGCCGCGTACGGGTACACCCGAGCCGCCGCGCTAGCGATGAGCTTTTACGTCGGCTACAACGTGGTCTACACGGTCTCGTGCTACCTCGCAGGAGTCTTCGCCGATCGTCTCCCGAAGAACCGCGTCCTGGCCGGAGGCTACGCGCTGGCGGCCATCCCGGCGGTCGCCTTGGTCTTCCCTGGAGCGTCGATCGCGAAGTTCGCGATCGTGTTTGGAGTATCCGGGCTCTACATGGGCGTGTGGGAGACTGTCGAGAGCTCGAGCGCGGCCGTCTTCCTCCCGTCGGAAGTCCGGGGCGTCGGCTTCGGAGCGCTCGCGACGGTGAACGGGATCGGCGACCTGCTTTCGAGCGTCGTGGTCGGCGCCCTGTGGGCATATTCGCCGATCGCCGCGATGTCGACGGTCGTGGTCACGTCGGTCGTCGGAGCTCTGATCATCGGCAGCTCGAAGTCCGACCTGCCAGCACCCGAAGGCGAAGGGCGAGAGGAGACGAAGCCCCTTCCGGCTCTCAGCGTGTATGGGTCGACGCACGTCGGCCGTGTGCGCGACAGCAACGAGGACGCCTTCGTGGTGTACGACGTCGACAAAGGGGCCTCGCCCGCCTCTGCGGAGGTCTCGCAACTCTCGGCAACCGGACCGGGAGTGCTCTTGATGGTCTGTGACGGGATGGGAGGCGCGGCGGCCGGTGAGGTCGCCGCCGGTCTCGCCGCCGAGACGACCTGCCGCACGCTGTTCGAGAATCGGGCGAATCCCGACCTGGTGGCGGCTCTCGAGGCTGCGAACCTGGCCATCTACAAGGAGTCTCGGCGCGAGACCGAAGAGCGTGGGATGGGAACGACGGCGACGGCAGCGCTGATTCGAGACGGTGAGCTCCTGATCGCCCAGGTCGGCGACTCGCGCGCGTACCTGTTCCGCGACAACGACCTCGAGCGCCTCACCCGGGATCAGTCGCTGGCAGTGGCGATGATGGAGTCGGGCGCCCTGTCGCCGGCGGAGCTGGACGACTTCCCTCACGGGAACGTCATCCTCCAAGCGCTCGGCGTCGCGGAGAGCGTGGTGCCCGTGGTGACGAAGCGGGCTCTCAAGCCAGACGACACCCTCCTCGTTTGCTCCGACGGTCTCCACGGCTACGTCGACGATGAGCGAATTCGGTCCGCTCTCCGTAGCTCGGACCAGCTGCCCGCGCGGGCCCTCGCTCTCATACAGGCCGCGCTGGACGTAGGAGCGCCCGACAACGTCACCGTCGTCTTGGCTCGCTGGGACGGGTGAGGCTCGGGCGGTACTCACGCCTAGATCGGTTGCAGACCGCGGAGAAGGTCATATCGATCGACTGCACCGAGCAGTCGGCGCTCACTGTCGACGACCACCACGAGCTTGTGCGCGCCGGAGACCGCAGCGTCGATGACGTCGTGCAGAGGCGTCTCCGGAGGAACCATGGCGAGCTTGTCGGTCATCAGGTCACCGGCCTGGCGTGCCGACGCATGCTGATCGACCTCGCTCGGATGAACGAACGTCAACCGCTGCATCAGACTGCGGATGGCGCTCGGGTGTAACGCGGGGGTCACCCTTTGGAGTAACTCCGCGTCGGTGATGACTCCGAGGACGTGCTTCTCGGAGTCGACCACCACCGCGCGATGGAGGCGGGTCGAGACGACCGCCTGGAAAACTTCGGGCAGTCGGGTATCGATGTGGACCGTCGGAACGTCGGGCCGCATGATCGCGGAGACTGGCGTCGTCGCGGATAGGCCGCTCGATTTGGGGGCCGTCGCCTCGCCGGTTTGGAATCCCTGGACCACCGTCCTGAGGAGATCGAGCCGGCTGACCATTCCGATGATGGCGCCGGAGTTGTTGACCACCGGCAGCCGCTTCAAGTGACGGGCGGCCATCAAGCTGGCTACCTCTGGCAATGGCATCGCCGCTGGAACTGTGACCGGGTCGGGGGTCATGACGTCCCGCGCGACCTTTCCGACGCTGCCGACCTTCTCTAGCTCCGCTCGCTGGCCGCCCGGATCGAGCGCATTCAACAGGGTCAGGCGAACGCCGAGCTTCCCGCGATCGGTCAGATCGGAGTTCGTGATGATCCCGATGGGCCGGCCGTTCTCGACGACGGGCACCGCGCGGTAGATCTGCCCCATCATCTGCTCGACGATCTCTCGGACCTTCGCGGTCGGCGAGACCGTCACGATATTGCGGGCCATCACGTCGGCTGCCGTCAGCGCCGCCGAAACGTCGCGCACCGCCCGCGGGTTGTAGAGGACTACCTCAGTCTCGTCGAGCGTGATCAGCCCGTACGGCACCATCTCCTTGAGGCGTGGCAGGAGACGCTCGACGCGCTCTGGAAGGTCGATCCACTCGACCACGATTGGCAACTTCTCCACGACGTCGGCGAGGTGGGGCGTGTGGACGACGCCGGACGCGCCGAAGCCCTCCATCCCGTGTAGCACCGTAGCGCCGGCGGCCCCCTCTTTTCGGAGCAGGCTCAGGATCGCGACCGTCGCCGCGAGATGGCCGATCCTGTCTCCCTCGTTGAGATAGATGCGGAGGCGCTTGGCCTTTCCGACGAGATCCATGGCTTCCCCTTTCTCGAAAGTGGTCATCCGGCCGGAACCAGGCGGACCAACATCGCCCCGAGCACGCCCAGGACGAGACAAACGACGAGGGTCCCGCCGAGATATAGGAGGCCAAGGCCCCGCGACCCCTGCTGAAATAGGCGAAGGGTTTCGTAGTTGAACGTCGAGTACGTGGTGAACCCTCCCATCACACCGGTGGTCAGCACGATGCGTAAGTCAGCCGGGATGAGACCCCGCTCGAGGCTCAATCCCATGATCACCACCAGAAGGAACGAGCCGAGGGCGTTGATGATCAGGGTGCCGACGGGGAAGACGGGACCGAAGGTCCGCACGGCCCACGTGCCGAGCAGGTAGCGGGCGCCGGTGCCGAACGCACCGGCGAGACAAACAAAAGCGAATCGAGGCGGCATTTTGTGGCTTCTCCTCCGCGAGGCGAACCGCCGTAGGCCCGCGGAGAAGACGCCTACGTCGGAAACAACACGACCGTAGGAGTCATTGGCTGCCCCGGCGGGCAGCGGTTGAGGCGGACTCCACCGCCTGAGAAAGCATCTTAGTCGGCTCGAGGTTCAGCCGCAACGCCCAGAGCATCACGAGCTCTTGCACCGTCGCGAAGGGAGGACCATAGTGATCTGCAGGCGGTGAAGCTCGCCTGGCGCACCCGCGCCGCTCCACCCTTCGGGGTCAATGGCTTCTGCTAACGCGGAGGTCATGTATGCAGGGAGCGAGAGCAGAAGAGACGCGGGCCCGGGAGCTGGTGGAAAAGCTGGCGGATCAGCCCGTAAGCGCATGGACGGTCGCCGAGCTGCTGGTTCTCGGAGATCAGGCGGTCCTGGCGCTGGCGGATTTCGCAAGCGCGGCGTCGGCCGCGCCCGCCGAGCGGCGGAAGCTGGCCGCGACGATCCTCGAAGCGATCGGAACACCGGCTGCGCGCGAAGCGGTTCGGCGTTCGGCGGCTGCGAAGGCGGACGAAATGCGGAGCTGCGATGGTGCAGCTTGACGGCCTCCGACGCCGGATGGTGGCCCAGCTCATAGGGGTCGCGTTCCAGGCCGGGCGCGCCCTTCTCCACGGGCCGTGGGGGATCGGGAAGACGACGATCCTTCTAGAGGTCGCCCGAAATGCACGCGAGGCGGGTTTGAGCGTCGGCTACTGCGTGCGGACCCGCTCGCTTGGCGACGTGGTCGACGCTCTGGAGCACGCCTACGGGACGGCCGGCGCCGCCGGACTCTCGGCGAAGCAGCGCAAGTCCGTTCTCCGGCTGGCCGCCGAGCGCGAATCCGGCCTGCTGATCCTGGACGGTCTCGAGGCGGGAGGGTCGGCGCTTGTCGGCTTCATGCGTTCCCTCCGGGGCAAGCAGCTTGCGGTGATCGCCGCCGCGGACGTCGAGCACCCTCGTGACCTGGCTGCCGCCCGAGCATCGGGCGTCGCATACCGCGAGCTGGCCATTCCACTGCTCCCGGTTCGGGAGCTCTCGAAGTTCCTCGAGCAACTCCTGCAGCGACAACCTCTTCCCTGCACCCTCTCAGGAGCCGATCGCCTTGCCCTACTCAACCTCGCTGCCGGTAGACCAGGCGTCCTCGAAAGGGCGTGGGCGCGCTTGGGCCAGCAACGCTACTGGCGCGGGACCTTCCCGCTGTTGGAAACGCTGCGCGCCGATATTCACCTCGAGTGGCTCGCCGAGACGAGCCCCGTAGCGGTCGCGGGGAGGCCCAATTGACCATCGGCCCGACAGATGAGGCATTGGGAAGCGTGCCCCGGCACGACGGAGCCGAGCTCGAGCCTTCGAGCATGCCGCCGGTGACGATCCTCTATCGACGCGCCGACGAAGAGCGCCACGAGTTGCGGGCGGCACCGGACTTCTTCCGGGACCTCCATCTGGATGCAATAGTCGCCGCAGCAATTGCAGGCCGTGAGGAGTACGACCTCCCGCCGTTCTTCCAGACGGCGCTCAGAGATCCGGACGCGATCACCTACCGGCAGGAGGTCATGCGCGACCTGGAGAAGGCCGGGATCCGCCGAGCCGTCGACGCGTTCGCGGGTCGGATGCGCGTTACCCGACAGCACCTCTCGAGCGAGGAAAAGGCCTACTACGCGCGAGAAAAGGAGCGGTGGCGCCTCGCCGCGGCGGAGTCATTCGCGGAGGCTGCGGAGCAGTTGGCCAGGGACCTCGCGGCTAACGAGCCGTCCTCCCCTGGGTTGCGGGCCTTCCAACGCGCACTCGACGCATACCTGGCATCCGAGACCTTCCGTGCCGTGGCCAGCGAGGCCCGGGATGTGGCGCGGCGTCTAGACGAGGTCCGCTATTCGCTGCTGATCCGAGCTGGCAGCGTGCGCGTGAATCACTACGAGGGAGAGCCCGACTACAGCGCCGCGGTGGAGGAGACGTTTCACAAATTCGCCGAAGGGATGACCAGCGATCTACGGCTCGAGCCGGACCAGGGGCTCGGTCTCAACCACGTCGACGCCGAGATCCTGAACCGGGTTGCGCTGCTGAATCCGGAGGCGTTCGAGGCCCTCGCCCGCTTCTCGGTGCGGTGGCGGAGCTTCATCGATCCGCTGGTCGCGGGGTTCGATCGCGAGGCCCAGTTCTATCTCGCCTGGCTCGATTTCGTCGGCAGGTTTCGGCAGGCGGGCCTGCCGATCTGTTATCCACGGCTGACGACGGATCGCGCGGGGATCGGCTGCCGAGAAACGTACGACCTGGCGCTCGGAGCTCAGCTCCTGGGCGAGACCGCAGCACATGACCTCACGATCGTCCCCAACGACTTCGAATTGCGGGGTAAGGAACGGGTGCTCGTCGTGACCGGACCGAACCAGGGCGGCAAGACGACGTTCGCACGTACTTTCGGCCAGCTCCATCACCTGGCTCGGCTCGGCTGCTCGGTGGCCGGGCGCGAGGCGCGGCTGTTCGTGTGCGATGACCTCTTCGCCCACTTCGAACGGGAAGAGGACATCGCCAATCTCCACGGCAAACTGGAAGACGACCTCATTCGCGTCCGCGCGATCTTGGACCGTGCGACGCCGGCGAGCGTCGTGATCATGAACGAGATCTTCTCCTCGACGACCGTCGAGGACGCCCTCTACCTGGCGCGCGAGGTCCTCTGCCGGATCCTGGATCTCGACCTGCTCTGTGTGTGCGTTACCTTCCTCGATGAGCTGGCGGCGCTAAGCGAGAAGACGGTCAGCCTCGTGGCCGGGGTCGACCCGCAGGCGCCCGCTTCGCGCACCTACAAGCTCGAGCGCAAGCCCGCGAACGGCCTCGCCTACGCGCTGGCGTTGGCGGACAAGCACCGCCTGACCTACGACCAACTCAAGGAGCGCGTTCGGCGATGAAGGTCCGCCTCCTGCACCGCGACCGAGACTTCGACGCGCGCCAGCCGCCGCCGTGGAATGCCGAGGCTCTGACACAGGATCTCGCGCTCGGGACTTTGCTCGACGCGATGGCTGGAGAGGACCACCTCGTGCGCGACGTCTCCCGAGCGGTCTTGCTGGCCGGCGCCGGCAACGACATCGACATGGTTGTCTATCGCCAGGCCGTGCTGAAGGACGCGCTCGACAATCGGGCGGCCGTGCGCGAGTTGTACGCACTCACGGGCGAAACGCTGGAGGGACGGCGGAAGCGTTCGTTCGGCTCCTGGATGAAACGTCCGGCATCGGCGCTCTATACCGCGCTCGACGTCATGGACCTGTTTGCGACGATGCTGCGACGGCTCCGGGATCTGGCACGACGCCACGCCGCGAGGTTCACATCGGAGGGGTTCACTTCGCTCTTCTCGATGCTGGAACGCGAGTTGTCGGATGAGTATCTGGCCGTGGTCGAAGCGCACCTGAAGGCGCTCAAGTTCGACGATGGCGCCCTCGTCAGCGGTCATCTCGGCCCCGGCAACCGCGGTGACGGCTACATCCTGAGGCAGCCGCGGAAGGATGACCGCTCCTGGCTGCAGCGGCTCTTGGAGCGCGACCCGCCCGCCCTCACCTATCGAATCCCCGAACGGGACGACATCGGCGCCCGGGCGCTCTCTGACCTTCGAGACCGGAGCCTCTACCTGGTGGCCACGGCACTGACCCGATCGGCGGAACACGTCACCGGGTTTTTCAAGACCTTGCGCACGGAGCTGGCGTTCTACATCGGGTGCCTCGCGCTCGAGGAACGTCTTCGAGATCTCGGCGAACCAGCCACGTTGCCCCGCCCGTCGGCAGCCGGCGCCCGGAGCCTAGCGGGACGAGCGATCTACGACCCCTCCCTGGCGCTCGAATCAAAGGGCCATGTAGTGGGCAACGACCTCGACGCCCGCGGGAGAGACGTCGTGATCATCACGGGCGCCAACCGTGGCGGCAAGTCGAGCTTTCTGCAGGCCCTCGGACTCGCGCAGCTCATGATGGAGGCGGGGATGTTCGTGGCAGCCGAAGCGTTCGAAGGGGAACTCTCCGCAGCCGTCCTTACGCACTACAAGCGCGAGGAGGACGCCGGTCTCAGGCGCGGGAAGTTCGACGAAGAGCTGGCCCGCATGAGCGAGATCGCCGATCACGTAGGCGCCAACGCCACGCTGCTCTGCAACGAATCGTTCGCCGCGACGAACGAGCGCGAGGGCTCAGAGATCGCTCGGCAGGTCGTCTCCGCGTTTGAGGAAAAGGGCGTGAGGGTGATCTTCGTGACCCACATGCACACGTTCGCTAAAGACTTCTACGATCGGCGCTCCGACCGAACGCTCTTCCTGCGCGCCGAGCGCCTCGACGACGGGACACGGACCTTCAAGTTGGCAGAGGGCGAGCCGCTTGCGACGAGTCACGGAAAGGACCTGTACAGGAGGATCTTCGCGTGACGCGTCTCGGCTCGGGAGCGGCCGCCGGGATCGAGATCCCGATTCCCGGGGTCAAGACTTTGCAGCTGCGACACGCGGTTTTCGACTTCAACGGCACCCTGGCTCTCGATGGCGCCCTGCTGCCCGGAGTGGCGCCCCGACTGCGGTCACTTGCGAAGCTTCTTCCGCTGACGGTCCTGACCGCGGATACGTTCGGCACGGCCGAAGCGGTCCTCCGGAGCTTGCCGGTTACGGTCCACGCGGTTCGTACCGGTCGAGACAAGGCCCGGTTGGTTGCCCGTTGGCGCTCGGCCGGGGTCGTCGCGATCGGCAACGGGACGAATGACGCACCGATGTTCCGGCTGGCGACGCTCTCGGTGGCCATCGTCGGTCCCGAGGGACTGTCGTCTGCTGCGCTCCGAGCCGCGACGGTGGTGATGCCGGGCGTGACGGCGGCCCTGGACCTCCTGCTCCGTTCGAAGAGAGCGAGCGCCACGTTGAGGAGGTAGTGCGGATGTCCGAGCCACGTATCGACGTCGTGAAGGTCTTCTCGACGACCAAGAGAGGAGAGCGCGACCGTCTCGGCGATCGGGTCACGATGTGGCTTCGGGACCGGCCGGACTTCACCCTGGTACGGGCGACTGTCCTCCTATCGTCGGACGCTAAGTACCACTGTTTGTCGATCGTCCTCGTCGGGAGCGCTCAATGAACGACCCGACTGCGACGTGCCCTTTCTGCGCCATCGTCCGCCGGCAAGCGCACGCAACAATCACGTACGAGGACGACGTCGTCCTCGCGTTCAGGGACATCGCCCCGATGGCGCCCTTTCATGAGCTCGTCATCCCGCGGCGCCACATCGATAGTCTGGCGTCGACGGTCGCCGGCGACGGGGCCCTCCTCGGGTGGATGATGCTCGTCGGGCGTCTTCGAGCCGAAGCGGCCGGGGGCGTCGCGGACGGCTTCCGAGTCGTGATGAATCACGGGCGCGACGGCCACCAGACGGTCGGCCACATGCACCTGCACGTCCTGGCCGGCCGGCCTCTCGGCTGGCCGCCAGGCTAATCAGGAGGTCCTCCCCTAGACCTTGAACGGCTCGGCCCCCGCGTACCGCCCCTGGTTCCCGAGCTCCTCCTCGATTCGGAGGAGCTGGTTGTACTTGGCGAGGCGCTCGGCGCGGCAGGGAGCGCCGGTCTTGATCATCCCGACAGCAGTCCCGACGGCGAGGTCGGCGATGAAGTCATCGGTTGTCTCGCCCGAGCGATGGCTGATTACGTTGCCGTACTTCGCGGCCTTTCCGATCGCGATCGCCTCCAGCGTCTCCGAGACCGTCCCGATCTGATTCAGCTTGATCAGCGAGGCGTTCGCGACCTTCTCGCCGATCGCGCGGCGGATGATGGCGGGGTTAGTGACGAAGATGTCGTCGCCGACCAACCGGATCTTGCGGCCGAGACGCTCGGTTAGGATCTTCCATCCCTCCCAATCGTCTTCGGCGAGCCCATCCTCGATGAGCCAGATGGGGTACTGGCGGACCCAGTCGGCCCAGAAATCGACCATGTCGGCCGACGAATGCTTGCTGTTGTCTGACTTGTGAAACACGTAGCTGCCGTCCTTGAAGAACTCGCTGGCCGCCGGATCTAGGCAGAGGACGATGTCCGAGCCTGAGCGGTATCCCGCCTTTTGGATCGCCTCGAGGATCAGCTCGAGAGCCTGGACGTTCGACTTCAGATTCGGGGCGAAGCCGCCCTCATCCCCGACCCCCGTCGCGAGACCCTTCTGTTTCAAGATTCCCTTAAGGGCGTGGTAGGTCTCGGCGCCCATCCGCAGCGCCTCCCGAAACGAGGCCGCGCCGACCGGAGCAATCATGAATTCCTGGAAGTCGACGCTGTTGTCGGCGTGCGCACCGCCGTTAAGTATGTTGAACATCGGCACCGGCAGAACTCCGCCCGGGCCGAGATAGGTGCGGAGTGGAACCTTCTTCGAGGCGACAGCCGCTCGGGCCACAGCCATGGAGACGCCAAGGATGGCGTTCGCGCCCAGCTTCTCCTTGTTGGGGGTCCCGTCGAGACGGAGCAGCAGATCGTCGAGGCTCTTCTGTTCGGGAAGGTCCGCGCCCCGCAGCACGGGCGCGATTACCTCGTTGACGTTACCGATCGCGTGGAGGACTCCCTTGCCGCCAAATCGCAGCCGGTCGCCGTCACGCAGCTCGATGGCCTCGCGCGAGCCCGTCGAGGCGCCCGAAGGGACGCCTGCCCGCCCGAAGCTGCCGTCGTCGAGCGTGACGTCCACCTCCACGGTGGGGTTACCGCGTGAGTCCAGGATCTCCCGAGCGCGTACCGTCTTGATCGAAGCCATTTTCGTCTCCCTCTGCGAAGGGTGACGCGCCGTCGATCGCAGAGACTCCTACGGCGCGGGAACACAACCGTAGGAGTCATTGGCCGCTTCGGAGGCGGCGGTTCGAGGCGGACTCCACCGCCTTTCGGGGAAATGATAGGCGCGGCGGTCAGATAGCGCAACGGGATGATGAGGCCCGAAGGCTCCTCACCCGCGCTTGGCCTGCAGACGGATTCGCTCTGCCTCAGCGCGCAGCCCGCCGAGGCGCTCGAGCTCTGCTGCCACGCCAGTAGCCCCGGCCGCTTGAAGCACTCGGGCCCGCTCGAGCGCTCGGTCCGCGGCGGTCGCCATCTCGGCCAAGCGATGCCGCACTTCGGACTCGAGTGAACGACGGCTCGCCGCCAACCGCTCCCGAAAGTCGTTCTTCAAGCGGGCGCTGTTTACGTCCAGCAACCGCCCGAGATACTCACGAGCATCCCGACGAATCGCAGCGGTCCGCCTTTCCGACACGATCGCCACGGTGTCGAGGAGCTGTTTGCCGACCGACGTCGGCGCCGTGGCGAGCATTTCCGTCATGTAGAATTGGCTCGACGCGCGAAGAGCGGGCTCGATGGCTAGGCTTCGCCCACTCCCCGCACCAGCGCCGGACGCCAGCACCCGCTCGACTGAAGCAAGAAGCTCGACGAATCGCTGCATCGCCGACCGAAACAGCCGGTCGACTTCGGGCGCCTCGTTGGCGTTCCAGTCGAGCAGCCGCCGGCGGGCGATGATCGTCGCTTCACCGACCGCTCGCTCGCGGAGCGCGCCGCCTCGCTCGTTCGCCGAATCAAGCGCTGTATCCAGCTCACTCTCGGCGGCAGGGACCGTGTCTCGTAACCAGCGGTCCCGCTCGCTCTCCATACGGCGGAGGAGCTGTCCCTCCTGCGCCGCGAAAAGCGGCGCGAGATCGCCCAGCGCCCGCTCTGCCTCCGCCACCGCGCGGCGCAGAACCGCAACGCGCTCCGCAGATTCCGCGAGCGGGCGCTCGAGCATCCCGGCTTGCTCGTCGATCGTAGCCAGCAGTCGATCTATAAGATTGGCTGTTCCACGCTGCTCGGCAGCGACGACCAAATCTGCTCCGGCTTTGGCCGCCAGCTCTTCGAGCATCTGCACCAGGGAGGTCCAGTCCCGCGTAGCCTCTCCCGACGACCGCACCTCCACCGCGCTAATCTCCAACACCTTCGGGCCAGAGCCGCCGAGGGCCAGCCGCTGCCTCAAGACGCGCTTCGTGAAGATGAGCGCCTCGCCACGTTCGGCATCGGACAAGCGGTCCGCTTTGGCGAGCACGTAGACGAGGTGCGGGACCCGCTTCGACACCTCCTGAAGCAACGCCAGCTCGTCGCCGGTGACCGGCGGATCCGCGCCGAGAACCGCCAACGCGGCATCTACCTGGGGCAGGAACTCGTGCGTCGCCGCCGTATTCTCGGAGAACACCGACCCGATCCCCGGCGTGTCCACGAGGCAGAGACCTTTCCGCAGCAGCGCCGCCGGCGCGAATACCTCGACGCCGGTAACGCCCTTCGAATTTCCGGGGTTTCGGTCCTCCGAGACGTAGTCTGCCAGCGAGTCCGGCGAGACCTCCCGCCAGTCCGATGCTCTCGTCCGCACGCGGGCCGCGATCCGCTCTCCGTATCGAATCACCGTGACGACCGAGGTTACGGGCGCCACCCCGGCCGGCAGGATGGCCGCGCCTACCAGTGCGTTCAGGAGCGTGGACTTCCCGCGCTTGAACTGCCCCAGGCAGACAACATAGAAGCGCCCCTCGGCCAGACGGAGACGCAGGGCGTCGGCACCCTCACGGATGCCCGGGGCGCCCGCCCTCTCGGCGAGCGCCGCGACGGCGGTAAGGAGCGACCTCGACTCGTGCTCCTCTGGTTCCATCATCTCTGCCTCTCGGTGTCTTGGACGCCGAAGAGGCAGACCCCCGCGGCGTCGATCCGCAGGAGTCATTGGCCACCGCTGAGGTGGCGGTTACGGCGGACTCCACCGCCGTACTACAGCTGCCCAAAACCTAGCGTGGGCGCACACGGCGAGCAACCCGCGCACGAGCTCGACCGCTACGCTTCACTCAGCCAGCGGCTTGCGCCGGTGCTTACGGCGTTGCCCAGGGACGGTCAGTGCCTCGGTGACGAACGCCTCGAGGTCACTCGGTCGGACCCGCATCGCTGTGGAGACCCATACGTACGGCAGTTCGCCGCGCTCGCAGAGCCCGTAGACGGTCGCGCTGGAAACACCGAGGTGCTCGGCCACCTCGGACACCTTCAGCAATCGGTCGCGGCCGCCCCAGAGCACCCGCAGGTCGGCGAGCGTGGGCGCCACACTCGCCCGCTGTCGCGCCTTCGCGGCCGGCATGGCCCCCTGCCCCTCCGCGGCTGGCGGCGCGCCACCGTGCGCGCGCGTGGCGGCGCCGGATTCGGGTACCAAACGGGTAACAAAATCTTTGGGAGAGCCTGTGGATAACTGCGAATCGCTGGACTGTGGTCTCATGTCGGTATGTAACGAATCCGCAGGCTTGGTACCATCTGCGTCCGCCTGGGATGGTCCGGGTCCAGATTCGGGACCGAAAGGTCGGAGGTTCAAATCCTCTCGCCCCGACAACTCTAAGTCCGCGAAATTCCGTAGCAGCCTTTCCGGGTCCAGGAGGCTCTGAGGGCTCCGGAGGGGGGTCGGGTAGTAAATGCCGTCGGAGACGGAGCCGCAGAACGCGCTTTCGCGTGGGTGTCGGCGGGCCGCGGCGGCTCCGAGGCGCCGCCCGCCGAAAGCGGTCCTTTCGCGTCGTCCGCCGGGGGTGGACCGAAGCTGAGGCGCTCGATTTCCCTTCGGAGGTAGTTCGTCGACAGGTGGCCGTAGACCTCCGTCGTGAGGCGCGGATCCTGGTGACGCATGATTCGCTGCACGGCCGCGAGGTCGGCGCCGCTCATGAGCAGGAGTGAAGCGGTCGTATGGCGGAGGTGGTGGAAGCGAATCTTCCGCACCTCGCCAACCGGGAAGAGCTTGAAGTTGCACTTCGCACACCGACGAAGGTTCCCGTCGGGCGCGGGCTCGCGGTGTCCGCATCCGTGGCGACGGCACTTATGGACGTAGCCCGTCACCAGGCCGGCCCGGCGCATCGCTCGGCGGAGGACCTCCTCCAGCTTCGTGTGCCTCGGGATCATGCTGCCGTCCTCGGCCGGGAAGACCAGCTCCGAGGAGGACGCGGCGAACGCGCGCTTCAAGTAGACGAGAAGCTCGGTGTTGATCGGGATGGCGTCGACGCGGCCGCCCTTCGGGATGTCGCGGTCGTGTGAACGGCCGATTAGGAGCAGCCCTCGAAGTCGACGTCCGACTTCTGCAGGGCGAACAGCTCGCCCTTGCGCATGCCGGTGTAGATCGCCGTCGCGAACAGGTTCTTCCACTTCGGCGTGAGCGAGGCGAGCAGCGGCGGCACCTCGGACGGCCGCAGGTAGTCGGGCAGCCGCTTCACGACCTTACGCTTCGGCACGTCGGCCACCGGGTTCGCCCGCGGGAATTTCTCCATCCGTCGCGCCATCGTGAACGCCCGACTCAGGTAGCCGCGGAGGTGGTTCACGCTCCGGGCACTAAGGGCCTTCTCCTTCCCGGAGAGAAAGAGATCGATCTTCCCGGGCGTGACATCGGTCAGGAGGGTCGACCCGAGCGGCGAGCCGATGATGTGCCTGCGAATGCTCGACACACCGGTGTCCGATCCCGCCTTGGTCAGGAACTTCCTGATCCACCACTCCATCAGCTCGTCGACCGTGCCGCCGCCCCCCTCGAGCTCCATCGGCTCTAGGAGGCTGTCGGCCTAACGGTCTGCCGGCGGCCCGGCAGGGCAGCCGAGTTCCGCCGGCAGCACACGCGGGCTGGGGCTGAGTCATTGCCGCCGCAGGTCGAGGTGCTCAGCCTGCGACGGCGT